>URFD01000009.1 GCA_900547015.1 uncultured Oscillospiraceae bacterium
GAACTTGAGAATTTGAAGCGGCGCAACTTTTAACGTACCTGCAACATTCGCAGCCAATACATAGCTGCGGACTTTCAAGCGGCAGAACATAGACCATTTTGCCCCAAAAGGTTCATGGTTTTCCACCTCAACCGCCATTTGTTCCGCTGCGATAGTATAGCATTCTCAATACACCTGCTTGCATAGGTGGCGAATTTGGTTCCCTTGCTGCTGTTAAAGCTGGATGCCGCTTTGATCAGGCCGATGGTCCCGATGGAAATCAGGTCCTCCTGGTCGCGGTAGGACGCATAATACTTCTTGATAATGTGCGCCACCAGCCGCAGATTGTGCTCAATCAGCCGGTCCCTTGCCTGTCGGTCTCCCTGCTGGATGCGATTGAGGCACTCCTCCTCTTCCTCCTTGCTCAAGGGCTTGGGGAAGGAACTGCTTCCCGTCACGTGCAGCGCCAGATACAACATATTGCACAGGGCCGCCAAAACCATTGCAGAATACATCGTCATACCTCCTAACAGTATTCGCGTCAAAGCACGATACCATTAGGATATGCCTCATTTTTTCAAATTTTGTTTGTCCACTCGATTCCGCTACTGCCGGATACTGCGCTTTCTTGGTTGCTGCCCTCTATTCATGTAAGAAAATTTCCTGTTCAATGGTGACACCATAGCTTAGAATTTTCTCGATTTCATCTTGAAATAGCGGATACTTTCCATCCTCCATCTCGCTTTGCAGGGTGGCTAGGTACTCCTGAGAGCGTTTCAGACCATGCTCACGAAAAGAATCTACAAATTCACCAGACATACGCATAGGCAATAAAGACGGAATCAGCTCCTGCAAATGATAGAACATTCGGAATCCACCAATATCGATATCCGCCCAGAAGCGTATCTTCATCGTTTCGGTTGCCGCGCGGGCAATCCATGCAAACAGCTTCCTCCTTTGGGGACTGAGAAATCCACCATGGCAGACTACCAGCTCCTCCGGCTGTTTTTCCGACATCACATACTCATCATAGTTGGTTTTATTCTCAATGAATGTAATCCATCGAATGGCAGTCAGGTCTATTTCCGTAATGAAATCAACCAGCGTGCTAGGTAAAGCCAAGCCATACGGTGCAGCACCAATATGAATACTCCCCTGATTGGTCTGAATCTTGCAGTTTCCTGCAAGCTCATAAAGCTCCGGTCGCGCGTAAATGCCGAGGAATGCCAACTGCTCCTTTTCACCTAAGTCATCTTCATGATAGGAGAGTGCTAACTCTGCATCATATTTCCTCGCAATTCCCAAAAATAAATCGCGGATATTCCGTTCAAAATATTTCGTATCAGAAAAACATCTGCTGCTAAATGCACGCATCGTTACGCTGCCAGACAATTTGGAATACTCGCGAAGAGCGCAGAGCAGGTCCCTTAAAACCATATCATCCTTCTTGCAAAAGGCAGGAACCTTCAGTGCCTCGTCGGCAGACCTGCAAACAGCTTCCTTCCAAGCCACAATCCAAGGAACCGTAACACCGTTTAAGCTCATATTGACCTCATCAATGACCTGCCTTGCTCTCACTCTGGGATGCAATCTTTCGGTCAAGGCGTAGCACGGCATAACCTGGTCGAGGCACAGGATTATGGCAGAAAGGACCGGCCGCCCCTTTACCCACTCAAGCTGTACAAGGCCCTGTGCTTCAAGCTCTTTGGCTGCTTCATTATAGGAATCTCGTATCACAGCCTCCTCATAGAAATACTCCGGCAGCTCTTTCTTCTCCACTCTGAGCACGACCCTTCGGGTGGATGTTCCGGGTTCCAAGAGATGCTTGCTGGCTTCATATTTATCCAAAAGCCGGTTCAAAATCGTTACCTGTTCTGTCATGGAGTTATCTCCTTGCCAAAGGGCAGAATATGCATCCTGTACTGATCCTTGTTCACCAGCAGCGTGCGGTCTGCTATCGGCATAAGATCCGAAACCTTATCGGGCGGTGTGCAGATAATGGCTTGCAGTCCCATCTTTCGCAAAAGACGAACACTTTCAACGATGCGGTCGCTGTCCATCTTATTAAAGGCTTCGTCGAACACTGCCAATCGAACAGTATTCCCAAAATCGGATGTGTCGTTCACGCGGTACAGTTGGGCAAATGATGCTAAAACCGCAATATAGAACGGGGTCTGTGTTTCACCGCCGGATTTTGTGTTCAGCGTCTGTGAAAGCAACTGTTTCGTGCCATTTTGGTCGGTGGTTTCCAGGTCAAATTTTAAGTAGGTTCTAAAGTCTGTATATCGCTGGATGTTCTCTTGCAATTCACTCTGTTTTCTGGCATTCAGCTGCGTATCGTCAGCCATGGTAATTTGGCTGAACAGCTTCTCAATCAACGCCCCATATTTATCTTGAAATGGCAGCGCAAACAAACCCATGTCACCTTCCATCAGCTCCGGAGCCATGATCATGTCATAGTATTCTGCATAATCCGGATTGCGCCCGACATGGAATTGGTAACGGTCTGTCCCAAATTGCGCCTGACGCAGCGCACGGTTCAGATTTTTTACCTGATCCTGCACCTGATCGATGCTGGATTTTAGTTTTGCCAAGAAATCATTTTGAAATTGCTCCATCGCGCTCTCCCGAGCCGTTATGATTTTTTCGCGATACTTAGGCAGCTCGCTTTCCTCCAGGAGCTTTTGCTCTGCTTCAAACTCATCATTATCCATAGCTTCCACGCGGAAGGAACAGGGCTTGAACCGTTCTGTCTACTCCCTGCGCGCATTAAAGAGTTTTCTCTGAGCAGTATCCTGTTCCTTTACGCTCTGCTCCAAACGTTTACTAAAGTTCTTATGAACGATATCCGCACGTTTTAGGCGAGCAAATTCCTGTTGATATCTGGGGATGCCGGTATTTTCTTGATATTCCAGAGAAAACCCTTCTTCCAGACAGCTCTTAGCATCGGCCAGCTTCTGGTAATAATCCGGCAGTACCTCATAATCAAGCTGTCGAATACGTTCCTTCAACTGGCCAATCCGGTCGACTTCTTGATCCTTTGCATTGTTCAGCGCTACAATCTCATTCCCGAGGGCCACAATCGTGCGGCGCTGCTCATCCAGCCATAAGAGATCCAGTTTAGAAAGTTGGTCGTCAATATCTTGAACCTCGTTTGTAATCTCTATCCCTCGCAGATATGCTGTCTGTTTTTCTGCAATCGTGTTTTGGACAAAGAACTGTGTAAATAAAGGCTCTGTTACCTGCGAGAAAATCTGTCGAATGGGATTCCAGCCGCGCAGCTCATCTTCCATCTGCTTTCGCTCTTCTTCCAATCTGGCAATTCTTAGGCTCACTGCGCGCCGGCCAATAAAGGCATCGTCCATGCGATCACGCCTCATCGAACGGGCAACATAGCTCTGATAGAGCATACCGTCCGCTGTAATGGCGGTCTTAAAATTGCGGAGCTGCTCGACATTTTGGCAACATACAACGCGTCCCAGCAAGTAGTCAATATAGCTGCGTGCCAGTTTGTTTTCTGTGTCCACCTTCCTTGCAAGACTGTCATCACGAACTCGCAGCGTTTCGCGTTCACGGAGCTTCCTGATATCTACCAATCCAAAGGACGCAGAGCCAAATTCTTTCTTAATCCGATCAAAAACAGAGAGCGCCCTAGGAATATCCACGAACTGCGCTGTCATCCTGAAGCTGATGAAACAGCTCCAGCAGACGGCTGCTATAACCGGGAACTGTGATGTACTCTTCAAAGTCGCTACCCCGTTCTTTTTCAAACCAGCCCTTGCTACAGAGCTTTCGAATCAAAAAACGGGCCCTGCCGGAAATATCATGCAGTTCCTCCTCGTCGATATCCTCTCCTTCAAAGGTTGCATCTGCTAACTGCTCCTCTAATTTGCTGCGCAGCATGGAATACAGCGCATCCTCGCGTATTTTCAGGTTTTCGCGGTACGCACTGTACAGCACATCCAAGGCATCCGCATACAAGGCGCGGTTGGGCGATGCCAAAGGAGAAAAAAGTTCACTGGGTATTGCTTCAAAAAATTTCATGAAACATCCTCCTACAGGAGATGACGATTATGATTGGACGATTGATTTGGAATCAGGATAGGCCGGATATTGCATTTGATACCGGAGAACTGTACGGCGGTCTTCACTGCGGCGACTGCTTTCAGTGCTGGCTCGAGGGACATTGGATTCACGTTCGCTTGGAATTTGCGGATGACTGGGTCTTGTTCTGCAACGACTGCTCCATGCCGGTTTGCTATGGAGCATCCGTGCGTATTTAATCAACCTACTGCCTGCGTGCTTCGTACCGCTTGCTGCGCCCCAATGGGTGTACTCCTCCGATTCGACCTTTATCTACAAAGATTACCTGTATTATACATCTTTCGTAAGCACAAGGCAAGAGCGTTTTACGATACGGTGTGAAATGCTCTTACCCCCCACAAAACAGGCTCTGTTGAAACTTCCCACAATCCTTGATCTTGACCGTAATTTTGGCTTTTTCCCCATACAACATCATCAAGTTTTTGGGATGCTCCCAAGCTTGCCGCGTGTACAGACAACAGCTGGGCTTGCCGTTCTCTAAAATCTCATATCCGCAGACACAAAAAATGTCTCCGCTTTTTAAAAGCAGAGACATTTTTCCTCTTCCTCTGTATAATATTGGGCCTGTGCATTCCACAGCTCATAGTATTTGCCATTGGTGTCGGCAACAAGCTTTGCATGGGAGCCCTGCTGAATCACAGAGCCGTCGTGGAATACGGCAATTTCGTCGCAGAATTTGCAGGAGGACAGACGGTGGGAAATAAAAATCGAGGTCTTGTCGCCCGCAATCTCATCGAATTTGCTGTAGATTTCTGCCTCTGCCATCGGGTCCAGCGCCGCCGTAGGCTCATCCAGGATGATAAACGGGGCATCCTTGTAAAGAGCGCGGGCGATGGCAATTTTCTGAGCCTCGCCGCCGGACACCTCCACGCCGTCCTCGGACAGCTCCTTGTAAAGCATGGTGTCCAGTCCCTGCTTCATTCCCGCCAATCGTTCCCCAAAGCCTGCGTCGAGCAAAGCCCTGCGTGCCCGTTCCCGGTCATAGGTCATGCTGCCTGCAACATTATTGCCCAGCGGCTGGTCAATCAGTTGAAAATCCTGGAACACAACAGAGAACAGATTGATGTAATCGTCGTAGCGGTACTTGCGGATGTCGATGCCGTTGAGCAGAATCTGCCCCTCCTGCGGGTCATACAAACGGCACAGCAGCTTAATGAAGGTCGTTTTTCCGCTGCCATTTTCCCCGACAATGGCAAGGCGCTTGCCGACCTTGAACTTCATATTGACATGGCGAAGCGCCCAAAGGTCGGAGCCGGGATAGCGGAAGGACACATCCTGAAACTCCACATCATACTGGCGGTCTGAGCGCTTTTCGGTGGTCAGGCTTCCCTGATACATCGAGTTCGGAACATCAAGAAAATCGTAGATTGTTTTCAGAAAGCCTGCGTTCGTCCGCATATGGTCGACGGTATCCAACAGCATGGATACATTCTCGGAAAATGTGGTCAACGCTCTGACATACTGGGTCACACTACCGATGCCAAATGCGCCGCCCAATGCCTTGAGGCAGACGAACACATACACAACACCGGACAGGATTGCGGAAAGGCCGGCAGCCAGAGCGTTGTTCAGCCCGACTGTGGTTTGTCCTAGCGTTGCAAGGCGGGAACCCACACCGAATATATTCACCGTTCGGATATAATGCTCCACCAAATCGTTCTGCCGGTACATCCTGCGGTCCATATCCTTTTCCTTGTTCCCGGGTTCTATCGAAAGAAAGTTCGCATAGATTCGGTTGCCGAAGCGGGAATCCTCTGCAATCTGAGTCCAGACAGAATTGACCCTGCTGTTCAGCACCGGAACAAGGCAGGTCAGCCCTGCAACCATCAAGAGAATCCCCAGAAAGAAAAGCGGGTGGTTGAGGATGGTCAGCGCTCCTGCCGACTCCGGTACCTTTTGGGTGAACAGGCTCACGGTCAGGACGGCCGCACCCAGAATACCAGTGATGCCCTCCACCGCTTGGGTACAGTACATCTTGAGCATATAGAATCCCCACCCACCCCAGTTGGTGCTTTGCCAAATTTGGGAGAAGCGGTCCCTTGTCTCCTGACTGTCGCAGTCTGCATAATCCATACTCAAGAATTTCTCGGTATACAAAGCCTCGTACTGCTTGTCGAACAGCTCACTGCTACCATTCTTCCACCGCTCCAAAACAGCCTTGAGCAACTCTGTCGCGGCGGTGACGGCAAGAATCAAACCGACCCATTTTCCCAAAACCTCCAGTCTGCGCTGAGAAGCCAGCTCGTTAATCAGCTGGGCGGAAAGCCAGATAGCTGCATACGGGGAGGCTGCTTTCACGATGGAGCAAAGGAGAAACGGGGCAAAGCATCCCGGTGCAGCGTGTCGCATATCCTTTACCGCCCTGCGATGGATTGCAAGGGTTTCCCGGATTCCGATTCGATTAGTTTTCTCCTTCATCCTGCGTTCCTCCTTCCTGATAGTAGCGGCTTTGCAGCTCAAAGAGCTTGGCATAAGCACCGCCCTTTGCCAGCAGTTCCTCGTGCGTTCCCTCTTCGGCGATACCGCCGTCCGCTACAAAGATGATGCGGTCGCAGAAGCGGGTCGAAGCCAGACGGTGGGAGATAAACACCGAGGTCTTTCCTGCTGTCATTTCGCTGTATTTCATGTAAATATCATGTTCGGCAATCGGGTCCAGCGCCGCTGTAGGTTCATCCAGAACCAGAATCGGCCCGTCCTTATACAGGGCTCTTGCCAGCATCAGGCGCTGGGTCTGGCCGCCGGAAAGCAGCACACCGTCCAGATAGACCTCTCGGCCAAAATGGGTATTGACTCCGTTGGGAAATTTTGCGATGGCTGCTGTCAATCCTGCCTTGTCCAGACAGTCGGCAACCTTGTCCAAGTCAATGTTTTCGGCAGTCTGAGCAACACATTCTGCGATGGTGGTATCCAGAATGGAGAAGCCCTGAAACACCGCCGAGAACAGCTCGTAATACTGCTTTCGATTGAATTCTCGGATATCCTGCCCGTTGAGCAGCACGCGTCCCTCGGTCGGGTCATAGAAGCCGCACAGAAGCATGACCATCGTGGTTTTGCCTGCGCCGTTCAGTCCCACCACTGCCAGCTTTTCGCCGGGGTGGATGGTCAGATTGACCTGATCCAGAATCTTTTTCTCCGTTCCCGGATAGCAGAAGGACACATTTTCCAGCTTCAGCTCGTACCCGTCTGCGACAGGCGGCTGAATCCCGTCCTCAAAGCGGAAGGGCTCCGGAAGATTGAGATACTCCTGTATCTTAGACAGGGAAAGGCTCTCCTTATGCAACTGGCTGAACTCGGACAGGATGCCTGTGACCCACGCTGTAAATCCGCTTACGGCGGTAAAGTACAGCAAAAATTCCGATGCAGGCCACCCATACTCCAGCGTCTGCCAAATCAGATAAGCGTATGCAATCCCGTTTCGCAGAAGGGTCATCACCACATCCACCACATTGGCCCAGAGGTAGGTCCGCTCTCTGCGGGCAACAAAGGCGGCAAGCGCCTTCATGGATTTGTCCCGCAACTCCCGAAGCCATGGAGCCAGACCAAAGATGCGGATTTCCTTGGAAAGCTGAACCTCACGAGGCTTCTTTAAAAAATAGCTGAGCTCCTTGTCATAGGTCTCTCGTTCCTCTCGATGGCGGTACTCCCATTCATTGATGTAGTTGGAAACGAGGAACCCGACCGTCGCAGTCCCGACCACCAGCAGAATCAAAAATAAATTCAGGTTGGAGAGCAGGAACAGGTACACCAGAAATCCGCCTGCATTTGTCAGCAGCTCGGTCAGCGTCCGCCAGATATGCTCGGATGCCTCACCGTTTCCGTTTGTTGCCGCGTTCGCCTGCTCGCACAGCTTCAGAATCTTGGGGTCATGGACATTGGGGTAGGATGTTTCGCTGCTCTTGCGGATAATTTTTCGGATAATCGAGCATCGCACATCCAGCTCTGCGGGCAGACGAATCGTTCTACAGTATGACTTCAGACCTTGGAGCAGGAACAGCGCCGCCGTAAAAATCCCGATTGTACGCAGCAATTCCCCGACAGAGGCTCCCTGTTCCACCTTTGCCAGAATTTCCGGCGATACATAAAGCTGCACCAAATTCAACGCGATTTGAATAATGGCAGCCACAACACATATCACCAGTACACGCTTGTAAGTGCTCCAAGCGGTTCGCACCATAAAGCACACATTTTGCCAGATGCTATATTTTGGTTTTTCCTGATACTTCACTTTGCCTCACCTCACAAATCTATCATAGCATAAAAAATCGCCCCCGAACCATTCCGGGGACGAATTGCTGATTTTGGGGGACGAATTGCAAACGGCTACTCCTGCGGGAGCAGAATCTCGGTTGTAAATGCGCCATCCTCACTGTTGCGGCTGATGTATCCGTCCAGCCGGTCCACAATGGCATCGATATTGACAAGGCCCAGCCCATGCCCCTCACCTTTTGTGCTGCGAAACAGTCTGCCTTCCTTCTTCATTTTCTTACCGGCAGTGAAATTGGTAAAGGAGATATAAAGCTGCGTATTCTTCATATCCATGTACACGCGGATATACCGCTGCTCCGGCGGCAGCTTCATGCTGGCATCGATGGCATTGTCAAAGAGGTTGCCGATGATACAACACAGGTCAATCTCCGAGAAATTCAGCTTGACCGGGATGTAAGCATCCGCACTCACCGAAATATCCTTCGACCTTGCAAGGGAGATTTTGGAATTGAGAATGGCATCGGTCATCGGGTTGCCGGTTTTGATGACGGTGTCAACGGCAGTCAGGTTCTCATCGAGCAGGTCCAGATAATGCCGAATCGCCTCCCAATCGCCTGCGGCGGCATACGCCTTCATGGTCTGGATGTGGTTGCGGTAGTCGTGCCGCCAGCTTCGCATCTGACGGTACATATTGTCCACCTCGCGGTAATGGGTCTCAATCAGCTCTCGCTGGTAGGAGGCAATCTGCTGTTCTGTCTTTTTGGAGAAAAATCCCATACCCTTCACCTCATATTGATGATTGCACGGTTCACACCGTCATACGCCCCTCGCGGCAGTGCAATGGCTGTTCCGTCGCTCAGCCTGATTTCCGTCTTGGTGACGCGGCTAATCTGCGTCAGGTTCACAATGGCAGAGCGTCCCACACGGTAGAACCGCTCGTCAAGCTGTTCCTCTAGGCTTCGCAGCGTCATTTTGACCGTAAGATCGGTCGAAGCGTGAATCGTAATGTAGTTGCCGGACACCTCCGCATACCGAATCCGATAAATCGGCACGCGCACCATCTCTCCGCCTGCTTCAAAATGCAGCAGCTTTTCATTTTTGGAGAGCTTCTGAACCGCGCGGTCCAGCACCAAGCGGAGCTTTTCTTCTTTTACAGGCTTAATCAGATAGTGTAGCGCCGCTACCTCATAGCCCTCCGAGATGTAATCGGAGTAGCCTGTGATAAAAATAATCTGAAGGGTATCGTTATTTTTGCGCAGCTGCTTTGCCATGCTCACGCCGTCCATCCCGCCCATTTCAATATCCAGCAGGAGAATATCATAGTCGTTTTCCTCCTCATAGCGGAACAGAAAACTCTCGGCAGAGGGGAAGAAATCGACCTGAACCGTGTGGCCGCTGGCCTCCGCCCAAGCCTTCACCATATCAAAAACATACTGTCTGTCTGCATCGGAATCGTCACAGATTGCAATCTTGTAGTTCATCTTCTCGCCGTCCTTGCTATTCCCGCGTTCCTCAAATCCGGAACCATTTCAGGATTGATGCTCCGTTTCATATTGTAGCAGAAAAGTGTGAAGAATTCTATGCGCTAGACCACGGCTGTCCCTACAACACTATCTCCGCTCTGCTTCCGCCGCTCCGTTGCTTTGTGACAACGATTTGCTTATCGATGCGATTTTTCAAATCGGCTACATGAGAAATGATGCCGACAAGACGATTTCCGTCCGCCAAGCTCGAAAGAGCCTTCATCGCTTGATCCAAGGATTCCTCATCCAGGGAGCCAAAGCCTTCGTCAACGAACATCGTATCGAGCTTCACGCCGCCGGCAGAGGCCTGTATTTCATCCGAAAGGCCCAGCGCAAGGGAAAGGGAAGCCTTAAAGGATTCCCCGCCGGAAAGGGTCTTGACACTTCTCTCGGTGCCGTTGTAATGGTCGATGACATCCAAATCAAGGCCGCTCTGACTGCGGTTATTTTCCGCCTCCTTCCGGCGTTTTAGCTCATACTGTCCTCCCGACATCACCATAAATCGGGTGTTGGCGCGCGCAATAATGCGGTCGAAATATGTCATCTGGATATAGGTTTCCAGCATGACCTTTTCTTTTCCGGAGATGGTTCCGTTCGCGGTATTGGACAGAGCTTTGACCCAAGCATAGTGCGTTTCCAAAGCGCCAAGCTCTCCGACCTTTGCCCGGATATTGGCAAGTGCCAGCTGATTGGCTTCGATGCGGGAGTGAAGTACCTTAGAATCGGCATCCTCTGCCCGCTTCTTCTCGATCAGTGCTTCCTTCTTTTTTTGCTCCATCTCTTTGTCGAGGACACAATCGGAGGAAATTTGCTTCGACAGCCGTTCGATAGATGCTTTGTATCCGGCGATTCGCTCCTTCGAATCGGCCAATGCCTTTTGGGCTCTGTTAAAATCTGCCTTCATCTCTGCCATTACTTTTTCTATGGACAGCACTGCCTGTTCCGCCTCTGCCTTGCCGCCAAACCGCAGTCCTTTTTGCTCCGTCTCGAGCTGCTTTTTCCTCTCCTGCAAAGCTACCTTATCTGCTTTCAAGGCGGTGCTGCAAGAAATTCCATCGTGTTCCGTTTCCTTTAGAGCTGCTTCCTTTTGCGGAATCAGTTCCGACAGCTTTCTTCTGCGAGCAAACTTGTTCTCTTCCTCGGCGATTGCTGAGCTGAGCGCTTTCATCTGTACCAAAACTGCTGTCTGCTCGCTTGCCAGCTTGCTTTCAACCACTTCAATAGAAAGTTCCTGCCATAAATCTTGAACCAGTTTTTCGAGTTCCGCCCTTTTCGCGGCGCATTTGGCTCTTCCTTCCTTGCACCAGCCGCTCTTTTCTTCTGCGGTTCTGCGGGCCTTGTCGGCAATTTCCTTTGCTTGTTTCAGCTGTGCCTCTGTCGGTGCCTGTTCCGATTTTTTTGCGATACAGGGATGCTCCAACGAACCGCAAACAGGGCAAGGCTTCCCGTCAACCAGCGTCTCCGCGATAATCCCCGCCTGCTCGTCTAAGAAAGAACGATTTTTTGCTTCGTAATCATCGGTTGCTGCTTTCGAGATATTCGCTGTCTTTTGATACTCCTCCTGGAGAATCCGCAATTTTTCGTTCAAAGCCTTAAAATCACCCAATGCCGCAGAAACGACACCGAGCATTCTTTGTCTTTCTTCCAGCTTTTCCCTCTGATAGAAGAGCTTCTCCCGTCCTTCTCCTGCATCGGCCAGCGACTCATATTCTTTTTTCAACCGAGCAAAGGCTTCTGCCTCCTGCACATACTGTTTTCGTAAGCTCCCCAGCTTCTTCTCTCGCACGGCAATCTCATCTTCGGTTTGTCTGATTCTCTGCTCCAAAGCAGCGATTGCCTCATAACGAGGATATTCCGCTTCAAGCTTTGCTTTTTCTTCCGCAAGCCTCTCTCTGTCGGGTACCCTCTGCTCTTGAGCCGCAAAGGCAGACACCAGCCTTTGATTCGTTTCGTTCTCTTTTGACAATTCTGCTTTTGTCTGTTCTAATGTTGCCTTCGCCCTTTCTGTCGCTTCTGCTTTTCCCAGATTTTCGCTGATGATTTGAAGCTGTTTGTCGGCATCGGCTATCGATTGTTGCCGCTCTGCATAGTTCTTCCGGTCTTGAGCCAGCAGCTGTTCCACCAGCTCCACCACATCGTTGGTCGGAAGAACCTCCTCCTTTGCTTTTTTCACCTCAATGCTCAGGGCATCCGTTTCATCGCAGGAAATCCCATCGATATACTGCTTGATACTGCTGCGGGCGGCGGTACACTGTTCGTTTAATCCACCAGCTTCCCGCTTCAATTTCTCCTGCAAATCCAAATACGGCTGTGTCTTAAAAATCTGACGGAATATTTTTTTGCGCTCCTCTGTTGGAGCAAGCAGCAGCTTCAAAAAATCCCCCTGTGCAATCATGGCAATTTGCAGAAACTGACTGCGATTGATTCCCATAATATCCCGAATGGCACTGTCCACATCACGCTGCTTTGTGATGACCCGCCCATCCGGACAGGTCAGCTGTGCTTCTGCCTTTTGCGTCGTAAACCCTTCTCCACGGGATTTGGGCCGCTCATACTCCGGATTTCGTTTTACGGTATATGGTTTCCCTGCGTAGGAAAAAACAAGCTCAACCTCTGTCGGAATATTGGGGGTTGCATACTTGGAACGGAACATCGACGGCTCACGGTTTTCTCCGCTGGCTTCTCCATACAAGGCATAGGTAATTGCATCGAAAATCGTAGTCTTTCCGGCACCGGTGTCTCCGGTAATCAGATACAGTCCCTGCTCCCCGAGCTTGTCCAATTCGAGAATTGTCTTGCCGGCATAGGGGCCGAACGCAGATACTGTCAGCTTGATTGGTCTCATCGTTCACCCTCCCATGTCTTTTCGATTAACGACTTCATGTACTCGGACTGCTCCGGGCTCATCGGCTGATTATTTTGCAGCTCATAAAAATCAGAAAAAAGCTCCAACGGCGATTTGGATTCTACATCGACTGCACCGCCGATTTCCAGACTTGTGCGGGTGCGTTTGTTGTCGTAGTCCAGCTTCATCAGCCGATGATATACTACCCGCAGTTTGCCGATGGCATCCGGAATATCTTCCTCGTCCGTCAGCGTAATGTGCGTATAATCCTCCTGCCAGGTTGTACCCTCATAGAAGGATTTTAAGGTTAGCTCTGCGTAGCTTCCTCTAAGCTCAACCAAATCATGCTGTGGAATAAGGTCGATGGTTCGATAGGACACGGTTCCTTTTTCGGCAAGCTCGACCACCGTGACCGATTTGTGGTCCCTTGCTTCTGAGAAGGAATACTTTAGCGGCGTCCCGCAGTAGCGAATCCGCTCCGAGCCGCAGTTTTGCGGCGAGTGAAGGTGACCGAGCGCGACATAATCAAAGGGCTCAAAAACATCAGCGTCTACTTGGTCAGAGCCGCCAACCGAGATTTCCTCGGATTCAGAGCGCACCGAGCCTGTCACAAATTGGTGAGTCACCAGAACGTTCCGATTCTCGGCGTTGATATTCAGCTTTGAAATAACGAAGCGTACCGCATCAGTGTAGGAAGTAATTTCGTCCTCGCAAAATCTGCGGACCTGAACCGGCTTGATAAACGGCATCAAGTAAACATCCACTGTCCCGTATTCGTCGCGCATGGAATAAGAGACAAGCTCCCCTTGATAAGCCGGCGAGATATGAATTCCGCCGGCATCCATAATGCGCGAGCCGAATGCCATTCTTTCCGGGGAATCGTGGTTTCCGCTGATGACGAATACCTCGAGCTTTCGTTTGGCAAGCTGAACCAGAAAGTTGTCAAATAGCTGAACTGCCTCCGCCGAGGGGACAGATTTGTCATAGACATCTCCGGCAATCATGACCCCGTCCGGCTTTTCAGCATCGATGATATGGATGATTTCTTTGAGTATAGATTCCTGATCCTCCAGCATCGAGTATTCATTGACTCTTTTTCCCAAATGAAGGTCAGACAAATGAATGAATTTCATCGCAATCTCCTTTATCCCATTACCAGCTTATTCGTCTTGTTTAAGAGCTTCGCCGGAATCGGGCAACCCATCTAAAAAACTCCGCCGAAATTGATGAGAGAAAACAGCCGCAGTCGTTTTCTCGCTCGGCTCAAAGATTGGGTTTATTATACCTCTCTTGTAATTGCAAAGCAAGAGAGCCTCACACTGTGCTGCGAAACGCTCCTGCTCAAAAATAACTGAAACTCCATTCCCGGTCAAAGGTTATCCTCTCTCATCCGCCGCATCAATCGGTGCTTATTCTGCCGCGGTTCAATCTAAACTATCCGGCATCTCAAAAGATACCGGATGGTTTAGATTGCCGCTCAAAAATTCTTTGTTCATGTAAAAACAACGATTCCGAACATCGTGTCCCAGCTTTATTTTTCTTTTGCAAGGCGTACCGTTACACGGCTTTTTCCATCCCTAGTGCAGGTAAACAGAGTCATGTCCCAGTCACCTTTTTCCATGCTTTCGGGATTCGACATCGGGATGATTTCCTGTGCGGTCATCTGGTAGGTGTAGATATGATCCTCCACATCGGTGAAAACGACCTCGTCACCAACCTGCAACCGGGCAAGCTTTCCAAAGTGGGTGCTGTAGTCATGGGCACAGAGAATCATATTATCCTGATACACGGTACCAGTATAGCGGCAGGGCGCGATTTTCAGCGAAGGATAGCTCCACTCGCTGATGACCGGCAGCTCCAGTTCCAATGACGGAATGTTCAGTGTCCCGATATAGGCAATCCCGTCCACTATCTTGACCGGCATTTCCCGATCTGCCGCGTCATCAGAAAGCTCAATTTTTTCGTCAGCCATTTGATTAAGAGCATCCTGTGCCATTGTTCCTGCTCTGTTGGAATCCATCACATTAAAGAGGTACAGACCGCAAGAAGCCGAAAGGAACAGAACACCTAAGCCAAACAGCAAAATCTGCCATTTCCGCTTCGCCGAAGGGGTACACCTACGGCAAACCAAAGCTGCCGCCAAAAACAGGACGCCCAAAGCTGTCATCAGCGGCAGAGGCCACCACAGCTGTCCGGTTTGCGGGAGAGGCTTTGGATTCGGGTTCGGCTTCACCTGCGGAACAGCAGGCTCTATCGGCGCTTTGGTGTCGGCATCCCAGCTGTACTTCGGCTCTGCAACCACATGATACACGGGTTTCTCGTTGATTACCGTGGGCACGCTGAGCAAAAACGGCTCATAAGCATATTCTGTATTTTTGGGGGCAGTCTTGGTTCGCGCCACCAGATACAGGCCCGGTGTCAGGCTGTGGAATGTTGCCACACCCTTTTCATCGGTTTTCTGAATCGCCGCAAAATCAGCCTTTTCCTGCACCATGGGCACCAGCTGTTTTGCCTTGTCTCTCAGCTGTGCTGTACTGCATTTTGTCCAGTCGCAGTCAGCAGCAGCGTATGCTGGAAGGGTCTGATACATCAAGCCATCCTGCGTATTTTTCACCTGGGCAACCTGAGAAAGAGCATATTCATCGTCGGCAAGAGCGACTGTTTTGCCGTCCCGTTTGACAGAACAGCTCAGCTCCAAACTGCCTTTTACCATATTTGCCGCAGTCGGCAGAGCCAACATCACCGACAACAGCAGAATCAGGAGGAGGACCGACGCAAAGCCGGCTCTGGAACAATACCTTCTTAGGCTCATATCAGGGGGGTCCTCCTTAACTGAATAATTTTCGAATATAGAATACCAATCCGCGCAGCAACAGAATGCCCGCCAGAGCGGCAAGGCCGATGATCAAATGCCGATACTGCATCGGCAGCTTCATCCATGCAGAAATCTCCACATCCGCAGTCGGAATCGTTTCACCACTTTGTGGTGTATAAGGAATTCGGGTTCCCCGTACAAGCAGACGGTGGGAGTTGACGCCGTAGGGCGTACAAGTCACCAGCGTGACATAATCCTCTCCCTTTACGATTGACAATTCGTCTGTTTCATGGGGCAGTACCGTCAGAATCTGGCCGACCTGATAGCAATTTGTCTGATTCAGTACTGTCAGATAGAATACATCCCCCACCTGTACCTGGTCCAAATCCGTGAACAGAGCCTTGGACGGAAGGCCGCGATGGCCGGAGAGAACCGTGTGGGTACTTTCTCCGCCCACAGGCAGGGAGGTGTTTTGCAGGTGACCGATTGCCACCTGCAAAACCTCCTCGCTGGTTCCGTGGTACATGGGGATTGTAACGTTCATTCGGGGGATGGATATGTAGCCCATCATGCCGTTGCCATCGACGTCTAGGATATCCCAATAGTCTGGCGGCGTAATGGGATTGTTGTATTCGTCCAGTGCCGGTTTGGAAAATCCGTTTTCCTCGGCAAGTCTGCGGTTATAGGCTTCTGCCTGACCGCGCAGTTCATCCTTGCGCGCCTGCTCCATGCGGCGGATGGAATCATCGTAGCTGGATACCGCCATACTGGAATTTTTCTCATAGAGATATTCGCTCAGGGACGGATATACCAGAATTCCCACACCGACTAAGATAATCAAAAGACGCACAAAACCCCATAGTTTCTCTTTCATTTACTGCTGTGCTTTCTTTTTCTTTGGAGCCAGTACGCCAAAGGCAACAACGCAAACGCCCAGAATGGTCAGGCCGATGGTACCGATACCGCCGGTGGATGGCAGCATGGAGCCGGTCTTGTTTTCTACCTTGATGGTGGAATCAGCAGATACCTCACCGTTGTCAACCTTATAGCTTACGGTAACGCCCGTACCACCCTCACCCGGAGTTTCGATGATGGTAATTGTTACAGGTTTAGCCAGCTTGTTGTAGCCTTCCGGAGCTGCAATCTCGTGGAGGTAGTAGGTGCCAGCCTTCAGACCGTTGATGGTGGTATCCCGACATTCCACGTTTAAATAACCCATTTCCCATACCATCTCTCCTTATCAGAATTTTACTTTTTTTACTTTTTTATGGTAGTTCAAACCCTGTCTGTGTTTTCAGGATTCGAGTTTCTATCGATTTGTTTGATGAATCCTTCTTGCGACTGACTATTAGTTATTCTTATAAATGACTAATAGTCAGTACCCATCCCTTATATCAATTGTGCTTTTTGTTGGTTTTCCGTATAAATCACAGCTTATTATACACATATTTCCCAATTCCGTTTATTGCATTTTCTGACAATGTTTTTTTCAATCATTGGAATATGTGTTCATATGTCACAAGAAAATTTTCCTTAAAATTTTAGGTCTTTTTTTAATTTCCAAACTCATTCTACACATCACGAATTCTCCTCTGTTATCTGCGAAACTAGGACTAATTTTTCACACGCTTCTGCACGCTCTTCCTCATTCCCCCCAAAACGACAAAAAAGAGGAAACCGAACTTTTCGGTTTCCTCTTTAGAACTTCTTCCTGATCGTTTTGCTTACAGCATTTCGATGAAGGCTGCGCAGCGGGTGTTGAGCTGACCGATATCTCCGGCGGAGTAGTCGGTTTCAACGCACATATAAGGCAGACCCTTGCTGGTAACAAAGCGTTTGATATAGTAGGACTCTACATTGTAGGTATGGCAAGCCTGCAGGATGACCTCAACAACTGCGTCGATCTTGTACTCGTCCAGAAGGCGTTCCATCAGCTTGAAGCGGTTGTCGTCCGGGGTCATGCAGGAGCAGCCGATGTTGAGATAACGGTCTGCGATTGCCTGATAGATGTCCGGATTGGACTCATCGATGAGCTCGTCAACCGATTTTGCACCGCTACAGTTTTCAAAGCAAACAACGTTTCCGCCGTTTTCTTCGATGGATTTTACAACCTTCATGGCATTTCCGCCGATTGGGCAGCCGGTAACCAAAATACGAGGGCGTTTTGCGATTGGACGGCTTCCTTCGTCGTATTCCTTCTGGATGCGCTCGGTCAGCGCTTTCACCTCGTCGATTGCCTGACGGCGATTGAACTTAAAGCTGGAGCCGTACAGAACGCTGTAGAGGTTCAAGCCAGCCATCGGAGGCGGATCGAGCTTCATCAGCTCATAGAAGTGGCGCAGAGCCAGACGGTTCTCGTTGGAGAGCTTTACCTGCTCCCGCAGCTGTTCCTCTGTGATGGTAACGCCAAATTTTTCTTCCAGCTTCTCTTTGAGGGCGATGACCTCTTCCTTCCAGAGCTTTCTGCCCATTGGAGACTGGCGGTTTGGCAGCTCCATGATATGGGTATCCTTGATTTCGCCGAGCAATTCGTACATTTTCTTTTTACCGTCGCAGGTGGTCTCACCGATGATCAGGTCAGAAAAATAGAAATAAGGACATTTCTGAGTTTTTGCAAATCCGTAGCTGGATTTTACCAGTGGACACAGGTTGCGTGGGAGGTCCTGCTCTGCGTCTGCGATGGTCTCATCGGAGAAGGAGCACAGGCCAACCGGGATCGCACCGGCTGCCATGATAACCTCGGTTGGGGTGTAGGTGCAGAATGTTCCAACAAATGGGATGTTTTTCTGCTTGGTCTCGTATGCGGTCATGAACGAGTTGCGGCGCTGTTCTCCAAATTCTTCGAAAATCGCCGGCAGGGTTTTGATAACTTCCATACTGATTTCCTCCTGTTTCTATTATCTGTTCGCGGAATGATATAAATGGCAGGCAACAAAATGTCCCGGCTCTACCTCGACTAACTCCGGACGGATGCGGGTGCAGATTTCGCTGCATTTGCTGCATCGTCCGCTGAAGCGGCAGCCTTCCGGTGGGTCAATCGGGCTCGGTACATCGCCCTTCAGCATAATCTTTTTGCGCTGGTGGGAAACCTTCGGGTCAGCAACCGGAACCGCAGAAAGCAGTGCCTCTGTGTAAGGATGGAGTGGATTTTTGTACAATTCAGAAGAATCCGAAAGCTCCACCATATTTCCGAGGTACATAACGGCAATTCGGTCCGAGATGTGCTTAACCATTGAGAGGTCGTGTGCAATAAAGAGCATGGTCAGGTCGCGCTCCTTTTGCAGGCGCATCAGCAGGTTGATAATCTGTGCCTGAATCGAAACGTCGAGCGCGGAAATTGGCTCGTCGCAGAACAGGAATTCCGGATTGACCGCAAGTGCGCGCGCGATTCCGATTCTCTGGCGCTGGCCGCCGGAAAATTCATGGACGTTTCTCATCGCGTGCTCTGCGTTCAAGCCAACCATGTCCAGCAGCTCAAGCACCATTCTCTCTTCCTCTTTCTGGTCCTTTGCAAGCTTATGGATACGAATACCTTCTGCTACGATATTATAGACCTTCTGGTGCGGGTCCAACGAAGCGTATGGGTCCTGGAAAATCATCTGGACCTTTCCGCTGAAATCAAAGCGCTCTTTTTTGCTGAGCTTATGAACATCCTTGCCCTGATACAGCACCTGACCGGCGGTATTCTCAATCATGCCGATGCAGGTCTTGCCGCAGGTGGTCTTGCCGCAGCCCGACTCACCAACGATACCCAGTGTTTCTCCTTTATAAATGGTAAAGGAAACATCATCGACTGCCTTCAGGGTGTGGTTTCTTCCTGCCGGATAGTACTTTTTAAGATTCTTGACCTCCAGCTCTACTGGTCTATTGTTCATCTTTGGCACCTCCGGTCTGGAATGGGATTCCGCTGACATCCGCCCGTGGGTCGGTCAGCCAGCAGGCAACGCGGTGACCCTCTCCCAAATCAAGCTCCTCCGGCGGATATTCCGCACAGATATTCATAGCATACGGACAGCGGCTGCAAAAAGCACAGCCCTTCGGCGGATGAATCATATCCGGGATATTGCCCTCGATGGTAACCAGCTCTTCCTTGTTGTCGAGGTCCAGTCGCGGAACCGAGTTCATCAGCGCCCAAGTGTATGGATGGCGCGGGTGGTAGAAGATTTCCTCGTTGCTGCCGCGCTCCACGATTTTGCCGGCATACATAACAACAATCTCGTCCGCAATATCTGCCACTACACCAAGGTCATGGGTAATCATAATAATCGCCATGCCCAGCTTTTCCTGCAGCTGCTTCATCAGCTCCAGAATCTGTGCCTGAATGGTCACGTCGAGCGCGGTTGTCGGCTCGTCGGCAATCAGGAGTTTTGGGTTGGTAATGAGTGCGGTCGCAATCATCACCCTCTGGCGCATACCGCCTGAAAGCTCGTGCGGATATTTTTTCAGGCAAAGCTCTGCATCCGGGATTCCGACCAGCTCCAGCATCTGCCGTGCCTTGTCCCGAATCTGTGCCTGAGACAGACCTTCCCCGTTGTGGTTTTCCAGATTTTCCATAATCTGCTTGCCAATCATCAGGGTCGGATTGAGCGAAACCAGCGCATCCTGGAAAATCATCGAACATTCTTTTCCACGGAAGTCCAGCCATTCCTTTTCGGTAAATTCGAGGAGGTTTTTCCCCTCATAGAAAATCTTGCTTCCCTCTTTGATTTTGCCCGGGCGTTCAATCAGCCCCATGAGCGATTTCGAGGTTACGGACTTTCCGCAGCCGGATTCTCCTACCAGTGCGGTGGTCTTACCCGGCTCAATCTCAAAGCTGATGTCGCGAACCGACTGCACCTCTCCGGCGTAGGTAAAATAAGAAACGGAAAGGTCCTTCACTTCAACCAGTGTGTTCATGCCTTCTCCTCCTTATTTTACAATCTTTGGTTCCAGTGCGCTTCGCAGCACGTCGCCCAAAATATTAAAGCTCAAAACGGTAAACAGAATCAACATACCCGGATATACTGCCAGCATCGGCTTGTCCAGGATGTGAGACTGTGCTGCCTGCAGCATACTGCCCCAAGAAGCGTTCGGAATGGAAATACCCAGCCCCAAGAAGCTCAGGGAGGATTCGGTCAGAATTGCGCTTGCAACACCAAGGCTGGCTGCAACGATCAGTGGGCCTAAGATGTTTGGCAGGATGTGCTGGACTGCAACCAGCAGGCTGCCGGCGCCCAGATTTTTGGATGCCAGTACAAAGTCACGCTCCTTGAGCGACATGGTTTCTGCACGGGTGATTCGCGCTACACCCGCCCAGCTGAACAAGCTCAGGACCAGAATCAGGGTTATCATGCCCGGCTTGAGGATGGTGTTTAATACGATCATCAGCAGCATACTCGGCAGAGCCAGAAAGATATCGGTAAAGCGCATCAGGAACATATCCAGCTTTCCGCCGATATATCCGGAGAAAATGCCGATGGTGGTTCCAATCAGAACGGTCACCAGCATGGCGGAAAAGCCAACCAGCAGGGAGACTCTGCCGCCGTACAGCGAACGGGTGAAATAATCTCTGCCGTATTCGTCACAGCCGAACGGATGCTGCATGGACGGCTCTGCAAACTTATTGGCAAGGTCCAACTTGTTCGGGTCGTATGGGCTCATCGGAGCCAGCAGGGCAGCGATGATGATGATGGTCAGAAAGATAACCGCAAGAATAGCCGCCGGGTTGCTCTTGATTTCCGAAACGATGTCCTTCCACAGACTGCGGTGGTAAACCGTTCCCAAATCCTTCTCTTTCTTTTCCATGCGCTGAAAGGATTTTTCGTCAATAACAATTTTATTTTCCATGAACTGCGTCGATCCCCCTCTTGATTCTCGGGTCTGCAAAGGAATACAGAATATCCGCCACAAAGTTTCCGACTACCAGAATGAAACCGGAAAGCATAACGTATGCCATGATAATGGGATAGTCTCTCTTTCCGATTGCTTCCATCGCAAAGCTGCCGACACCCGGCCAGCCAAACACGCTTTCAATGATGAACGAGCCGCAGACCAGCGAAGCCATGTTCATACCCAGAATGGTGATAATTGGCAGAAGGGTGTTTTTCAGAATGTGCTTGCTCAGGATTTTTCTCGGAGAGGTACCCTTGGCCTTCGCCGCCAGAACATATTCCTCGCTCAGCTGGCCGATGGTATTCGCACGCACATAACGGGTTTTGGATGCCATGGTGCTCAGTGCCATGGTCAGCACCGGCATAATCATGTGCTGAATGGTATCCAGAGGGGTATTCACGCCAACCGTGTGCATACCGGAGGAGGGCAGAATATGGAGCTTTGCCGTAAAGAGGATGATCATGAGCATACCAAAGTAAAACGAAGGGATACTCATGCCAAAGTAGGCAAAGCCGCTGATGAGGTTGTCGACCCAAGTATTCTTCTTGTACCCGGCAATCAGCCCCAATGGGATGGACAGTGCCAGAGACAGCAACAGGGAGCATCCCATCAGCAGGATGGTGGAGGGCAGACGCTTCATCAACATCGGTGCCACCGGTGTTTTATAGGAAAGCGAAACACCAAAGTTACCACGAATTGCTTCGGATGCCCAGGAAAAGTACTGCTCCGGCATACTGCGGTCCAGACCGAGTTTTTCGATTACAATTTGCTTTTCTTCCTCACTCATATCCTCTGTCAGATACATAGAGGAAATATCGCCAGGAGCTAAGTCAATAATAGCAAAGGAAAAAAAGGAAATCAGCACCATAACGATAGCCAGTTGACCCAATTTTCGCAGACAAAGTTTCAGCATTTGTTTTTTTCCTTTCTTGTTTTCGCAAAAAGGCTGCCCAAAATATAGGGCAGCCTTATGTGTCTTTCCAAAAATTAGTCAGCTGGTTTAACCGTTTACAGAGATGTCGAGGTAATCAGCGAACTCAGGCACGATAGGGTGCTTATCCAATCCAGTTACATTTTTCTGAGATACGATAATGTAGTTGGTATAGGTCAGTGGGTAGATGCGATGCTGGTCAAGAGCAATCTTCACTACTTCACTTGCTTTCGCTTTTGCCTGTGCAGGGTCAGTGCAGGTATTTACTTCGTAAGCCAGCTCGCCGCAGGTTGGAGTCAGACCCCAAGCGTCATTGGTCTGGTTCAGATAGCTGTATGCCTGGTTCAGGGTTCTGCCTCTCATGGAGTCCCAACCGTTGGTGCCGAGGTCCCAAGTGGTTTCTTGACCGGTGGACCACATCATAGCAAAGAATCTTGGGAAGAAGGAGGAGGAATCCATACCTTCAATCTGCAGGTTTACACCAATCTGGGACAGCTGCTGCTGCAGAACAACTGCAACTGCTTCCATGTTTGGACGGTCAGCGTTGTAGATGTAGGTCAGGGTCATGCCTTCCAGACCGGAGGATTTTGCAAGCTCTTTTGCTTTTTCCAAGTCATATACATAGTCTGGGGTTTCTGGGTCATACAAGCTGATATCTGGGGTCAGAATCGAATTTGGATTGGTAGCCAGTTTGTCGGAGCCGTAAGCGCCGTCGATAACTTCATCGCCGTTGATTGCATAGAACAGAGCTTCGCGCTGCTCATCGTTGAGGTTTGCAGGGCCGTATGGGTTTACCTGCAGGTAGTTCAGTCGTGCTTCAGAGAAGGAGAAGATGTTGTATTTGTCTGGCTGAGCTTCGTATTTTTCCAGCTCGTCTACAGTGGTCAGTCTCATGTAGTCGATCTCACCGTTTTCAAATGCGATTGCTTTGGTGGAACCGGAGCCGATTACCTTCATGACAACCTTCTTAACGGAAGGAGTGCCTCTGTAGTAATCATCACGAGCGGTGTAAACTACGCTGTCCTCGTTGATTTCAGAAACAACGTAAGGACCGGTGGTTGCAAAACCAGGCTTGGTGTAGTAGGTTACATCGTCCAGCATCTTCTGAGCATCGCCATCAAATACATGGCATGGGTATGGAACCAGAGAAGAAAGGGAAACGATGAAGTAAGAGTATGCTTCAGGCAGAGTGAAGGTCATAGTCTGGTCATCAACGATCTGAATATCTACCGGTTGACCATTGATGCTGGTAACGCTGGATCTGCCGTTTTTCAGAATAGCAAAATCGATTGCAAACTGAACATCCTTGGTGGTAACAGGAGTACCGTCAGACCATTTTACATCGTCGCGGATTTTCAGAGTGTAGGTTTTGCCGTCTTCCGAAATATCCAGGCTTTCAGCCATGTAGTAGTCGATGCCGCCGTCGTTGTTTTCCATGTAGAAGCGGTCGAACAGTGGACGGGTCATCGAGGTGTAGTCGTCAGAACCACCATTTGCAGGGGACAGCTGGTCAGGCATATAGCTGATTGCAACGGTGAAGGTGTCCTTCTCCTCAGCAGGAGCTGCCGGTGCCTCTTCCTTCTTCTCGGTGGATTCTTCTTTCTTGGTTTCGGTGGTCTGCTCGGTCTTTGTTTCTTCTGCCGGTTTCTGGGCAGTTCCCTGATCGCCGGAACCGCAAGCTACCATGGACATTGCCATTGCTGCTGCCAGCATCAGAGCCAAGATTTTCTTCTTCATCGTTTTGCCTCCATCTTTTGAAACTTACCATTTGTGTTCTTTCCCAAAGGAGAGATGCAACTGTTTTTCTTTGTCCGTATTACACATTTTACATGAGACGAAAGATAACTTTTTCACAATTTCTATCCTCAGTTTATCTCATCTACATTCATATTTCAAATAGTTTTTATAAATTCATTAACAAACTATTATCGACAATTTCTTTCCCTTTATCTTTTTTATGCAGAAAGCCTTTTTCTTATTGAGATTTTTTTG
>URFD01000010.1 GCA_900547015.1 uncultured Oscillospiraceae bacterium
ATGGTATTATTTAAATCGAAGAAGGAACATAAGACCAACAACAAGGTCTTGCAATCATAAAATTTAAGGAGGAACACAAGAATGAAAAAATGGGTTTGCAAAATTTGTGGTTACGTTTATACAGGTGAGACCCCTCCGGAATTCTGCCCGCAGTGTAAAGCACCGGCTTCCAAATTTGAGGAGCAGGCTACCGGCGAATTCGTATGGGCTGATGAGCATAGAATCGGTGTAGCAGAAGGCGTAGACGCTGAAATTCTGGAAGGCCTGAGAATGAACTTCCAGGGCGAATGCACTGAGGTTGGTATGTATCTGGCAATGTCCCGTCAGGCTGCAAGAGAAGGCTATCCGGAAATTGCAGAGTACTACAAGACCGCTGCTTTTGAAGAGGCAGAACACGCTGCAAAATTTGCAGAGCTGCTCGGCGAAGTTGTAACCACCTCCACCAAGAAAAACCTGGAGCTGCGCGTTGCTGCTGAGGCAGGCGCTTGCGCAGGCAAGAAGGAAATTGCAACCAAGGCAAAACAGCTCGGTCTGGATGCAATCCATGACACCGTTCATGAGATGGCAAAGGACGAAGCTCGTCACGGCTGTGCATTCCAGGGTCTGCTCAACAGATACTTCGGCAAATAATCTCGGACACAAAACAGGGCAGGGCTCCTTTGGAAAAAGGGCTCTGCCTCTTTTTTATGAGAAAGGATGAGTGCGGATGATTTTGGTTTTGCAATATCCCAAATGCAGTACCTGCAAAAAGGCGCTCCAGTGGCTGGACGGACAGGGAATCGCCTATGAGAGCCGCCACATCGTGGAGGAAAATCCAACCGCTCAGGAGCTGGAAGAATGGTGGAAGCGGAGCGGACTGCCGCTGAAAAAGTTTTTTAACACCAGCGGAAATCTTTACAAGGAGCAGAATCTGAAGGATAAGCTGCCGCAGATGAGCGAGCAGGAGCAGCTTCAGCTGCTGGCAACCAACGGGATGCTGGTGAAAAGGCCGCTGGTCGTTGCAGAGGATTTGATTCTGGTCGGATTTAAAGAGGACCAGTGGCAGCAGTTAAAGGATTATCTTAAAATTTTGCAGATGAAAAAAGCCTTCGCATCCAAACGATGCGAAGGCTTTTTGGGCGTTTAGCAAAGTATTCAATGGCCTAGCGGCTGGTGCGGGACTGGATGAAACCTGCGAGCTTCTGGTAGAGCAGCAGGGTGAGGAAGGAGAGAATCAGTCCCTTCACAAGGTTAAACGGAGCAGCACCAAAGATGACATAAGCGTTGATGCTGTTAATCATCGGGTTGACTGCGTGGCAGGCATCGATGATTGCTTCCAGCGGCATGACCTTGGAGTAGAATGGAATGAGCATAAATTTGTTTGCCAGTGAACCGACGACAGTGATGGTGGCAGCTCCGGCCAGAACCGAGATCAGCACACCCTTGCGGGAAGGGTTGCGGCGGTACAGCAGGGAGGAAACAACCGCGAAGCTGGACAGCACGATCATGTCAGCCAGCTCTCCGACGCAGCCGGTCTGGGTGGAGAGCATATGAATCAGGTCTTTGATGATGGTGACATAGATGGCAGGCAGCGGGCCGTACAAAAATCCCATAATCAGAATCGGAACACCGCTCAGGTCAACCTTCAGGAATGGAGGCATGAGCGGGAGCGGAAGCTCGAAGCACATCAGGATGGTGGAGATTGCGGCGAACACGCCGACCAGAGTAATCATCTGGACTTTGGATGGGGTGTTGGCGGAGCGGTTTGGAGTGATAACATTGGTCATAAATAGACATCCCTTTCTCAAATCCGGCAAGGCGGATTCAGTTGATTGACGAGAAGGTCTGAATCGAAGAGTAAAAAAGCCCCCTGAAACAGCTTCAGGGGGCAGATGTGCAGAATCAATACACCGTTTCTTCATACCGGACTTTACCGTTGGTTTGGGAATCGAACCCAATCTGCCGAAAATGGCTCGCGGACTCGTGGCTGTGTTGCCCATTACCGCCAGTGAGGAATTGCACCTCGCCCTGAAACAGACTTTCTATTGGAATATAATGTTGTGAAAAAATGAATGGAAAACGTTTTTCAAAATCTTTTCAATGACATTATATAAGAATGAATCGGGGAAGTCAAGTCTTTTTGCACAAATTCTTTGTGAAAATAACGACATGGTGACTGGGAATTGTCTAAAAAATCAGATGGAGTTCGGACAAGGGCGGCAGGATGACCGCAAAGCCCAGCCAAGAAATCAGCAGGGCGAGCAGAGCGCCGCAGACAAGGTCACGCAGAAAATGGACTCCGGCAAGCAGGCGGGACAGGGCAGTCAGGCCGGCAAGGCAGAAGGACAGCAAGACCAAGAAAATCGGGAAGGCTCCCATTCGAGAAAGGTAGAGCAGGGCGCAGGAAATCAAAAAAGCGCAGGCGGTGTGTCGGCTGGGAAAGGAGCTGCCGGATTCGTGTTCAATCAGCGGGGAAAAGCCAAACCGCTCAAAGGGGCGGGGAGAGGAAATTACCTTGCGAAGGAGGGTGACCGCAAGAAAGCCCACTGCCGGAACCAGCCAGAAGAACAGCAGAGGAAGCACGGGCCAACCGATCATCAGGCAGAAGAGGACGCAGGCAGAGCCGCCGGCATAGAGCAGAAAAAGGCTGAACGGGAACAGGCGGCAGAGCGCCGCAATCCGCTTGGAACGGGCAGGGGAGCAGCTTGCCCATCGGATGATCGAGCGGTAGATATTCGGATTCATAAGAGAACCTCCTGAGACATAGGATAGTGAAAAACAAAAAGGGGGAATTTTGGACCATGCAAGCGTGGGTGATTCAGATGATGCAGTCGATGGAGGAGTGGGGATTTGTGGGAATCCTGCTGCTGATGGCACTGGAAAATATCATTCCGCCCATCCCCTCCGAGCTGGTGCTGACCGGTGCAGGCTTCCTGACGACCTGCACCTCCCTGAGCCGGACGCAGGCAGTCCTGTCCGCAACGCTGGGCTCCCTGCTGGGAGCGGTGGCATTGTACGGGCTGGGAAGGCTACTGCCGGTGGAGCGGTTGGAGCGGCTGGGCTTTGAGCAGGAGGAAATCGAGGAGGCAAGCAGGTGGTTTCAGCGCAGAGGTTGGATTGCTGTCCTGCTTTGCCGATGTGTACCGGTGGTGCGGAGCATCATCTCCATCCCGGCCGGAGCTGCCCGCATGGGGATGGTTCCGTTTTTGCTGTTGACCATGGTGGGAACAGCGGTCTGGGATGCCGCTCTCATTGGAATCGGGGCAGCGGCAGGAAGCTCTTGGCAGATGGCAGCAGGGAGATTTCATTATCAAAGCGCGGTGGTGATGATGGTACTGTTTTCGGTGGCGGTGACCCTGCTGCCGCTGGTGCTGCTCCGACGGAGGAGCCATCGTCCGAAGGCCGAAAACCGACAGAAAAGCTGACAGCATGAAAAAAAGTCCGGTGGTCTTGGGCAAACCAGGAACCACCGGAGGGACAGGCAGGGTGCGGTTTATCGAACCAGAATCTTTTCGATGCCGCCGATATACAGGTCGTGGAAATCCTGTTTGGGGTAAACGCTCTGGCACAGCGCCGAATCGACAAAGCACTCCGGCTTGATGGTCTGCACATAGAGCTTGCGGCAAATCAGGACAGCAGTGGCTTCCTCGAAGCAGGGTACGCCGTCGATGTGGGTGAGGGTCAGGCCGGAACGGGCAATCTTGTCCTCATCGCGGCCGGAAGCAGTGCCCAGATAGCGCAGCTCTTCCATCTTGTCGCCGCCGAAAAAGCACAGGGAGAAATATTCGCTGTTGTCCACAAACTGTTTGGTGTAGCGCTGCGGACGGATGAAGGTAAAGGCGACATCCTGATTCCAGAGATGACCCAAGCCGCCCCAGCTGGCAGTCATGGTGTTGGCAACCGGCTTGCCGTCCAGCTGCTGTTCGGCAGTAATCAGCATCCACTCCTTGGCGATAGTGTGAAAGACGCTGTTCTGAAATTCATCGGATGAAATCTGACGGAAATGGCTCATAAAAAAATCCCCTTTCTTGGATGGGAGCGGCATCACGGACCGACTCCTGTTATGCTCATTGTATCGAATCTGTCCGAAAAATCAAGAGGGAAAATGTGAATAATCCGCTAGCGGAATCTTTGCCGAAGCTCGGACAGGTCCTGTTCCGAAAGGGAAAGGGTGGCATCGGGGTTGCGAACAAAGTCCGGCAGAAAGGCACAGGCAGGCTGCGGACAGAGCTGAGCCAGAAAATCGGCAGGCTTGCGGGCAGCATCGTAATCGGAAAAGGAAAGGTTGGTGCGGGAGCGGTTGACAACTTCGGAAAACAGCTGACGGGAGCGCTCCTCCGATAGCCAGTCGAGGTGCTGGTTGAGAAGCAGCGCAGCCGCCTTGGACAGGAAGGCGCACTGCTCCACATCCGAGACGGGCATTCGGCTCAGCAGCCAGCGGGTCAGGCGCTCCCCGTCGAGCTGCTGATTCCCCGGCTCCAGAATCATCTCAATGCCGTCCACCACCATCGGCAGCGGCTGACCTAGCGTCAGGGAGGTCGGCCCGCACAGCTCCAAAATGTGGGGAAGCTGTGTCCGGCTGATTTGAAGAGAATGCTCGACGGGAATGGAGAAGCTCTCCCCGATGGCGCGGCAGACCTCGGTGATGCCGCCGGAGCGGAAGATGGTTCCGACAGGCTCCCGAATCTGCTGGTGGGTGAGCGCCAGCCGCTTGGGAAAGGCAAAGAGATGAATTGAGCCCTGCACAGGGTTCATCCGCATCAGGAGGAACAGGCTCGGCTCGGGACAGTCCTCGCAAAGCAGGAGGGTTTGACAGTCGCTGCGGTCGGGGAGATAGACCGGGTCGGGAGACGGCTGGGCGGCAGCGGAGGAGAGGGGAGCGGTGCTGGGGCGGATGAGCATCAGGGCTGCCATCCAAACCGCAAGAAAGCACAGAAAGGCAGAGGTGAAGGCAGAAAGGAAAGGGCGAAGCTGACGGGACGGAAAATGGGACATGAAAAAACCTCCTTCTGCCAAAGAGAATGAAGCAGAAGGAGGAAAAATATACAGGGTTATTGTGGGTTGGCAGCCGTTTCAATCAGCTTGAGCACAGTGGCGTTGGAGGTATCCTCCCCGTCGATGGTGCCAGTATAGGTGATTTCCAGAGTGTCGCCGATGAGCATTCCGTCTACCTGAGTGCGGTCAGCTTCGTCCGGGATGGAGAAGGTGAGGGTGGCGCCGTCCTCGGTTTCGATGGTGACGGTGTGCATCGCGGCATCGGTGATGGTTCCGGAGATGACCTGCTCCTCCTCGGTTGGCTGTTCGGTTGGCTGCTCTGTAGAGCCCTTGTCGGGAGTGACCTCCTCGGTGGCTTCGTTTTTGGTTGCCGGTTCTGTCTGCTCGGCGCTGTTATCTTTGTCTTTGCCGGAAGAACACGCTGCCACCGACAACATCATAGCGGCCGCGAGCAAAACAGCAAAAATTTTTTTCATGGAAAAGACTCCTTTCGGTATGATTCGGGAACACCTTCTCATAGCAGGATATACCCGATGTAATATACCATAACCGATAAAGATGAAGAAACAATGTATGATGTCGGAAATAATTTTAAGAAAAATGTGAAGATTCAAACGAGATGGGAGATTCTGGCAAGGGATGCAGATTCTACTATTTGTTATTTTTGGGGCTGTGCTGGGAGCTGACAGCCGTTGTGGTCCACATGGGTGGAATTTGGAATCAGGAGCGAGCCGACCGGAACGAACTGAAGGTCAGCAGCTTTGGCGGCCTCGAGAATCAAGGGCAGAGCCTGCGCGGAGTGTTCTGCACCGGCGTGCAGCAGAAGGATGGAGCCGGGCTGAAGCTGGGACGAAACACGGTGGGCGATTTGCTCGGCGGACAGACCGCGCCAGTCCAGCGTGTCCAGATTCCACTGGATGGGAACACAGCCGCTGGAATGGATGCTCTCGATGACGGCATCGTTGTATGAGCCGGAGGGCGGACGGAAGAGGACGGGGGTTTGATCGCAGGCATTGTAAATTGCCTGCTGGGACAGGCGGATTTCCTCCAGCATCTCCTGCTGGGTCAGGGAGTCCATGTCCCGATGGGAATAGGAGTGACTGCCAATCTCGTGACCGGCAGCGGCAATCGCTTTGGCAGAGTCAGGAAAGCGTTCCGCCCACTCTCCCAGCAGGAAGAAGGTGGCATGAACCTGAGCCTCGGCCAGAGTTTGGAGCATGGAGGGGATGTCTTGGTCATCCCACGCGCAGTTGATGCCGAGAGCGGCAAGCGGCTGGTCGGTCTGCACCGAATAGATGGGCAGAGAGCGTCCAGCGGGGGAAGCAAAGACTGCCCGAACGAGGGGAGCGCGCAGAGCGCCGAGAAAACCGAACAACAGCACAGCGGCAAACACACCGCAGAAAAGGGGTCTTGCACGAACCACGATGACCTTCATCGTCCTTCCTCCTTTGTCCTGTAGGATTTCGGTACAGTCTATGCGGAGAGGATTGCCGTCATGCAAAAAAGGCAGGCAGAGGGAAGCTCTGCCTGCCTTACGGAATTTTTCAGTTATCGAATGAGAATCTCGGTGTCGGGGATGGTTTGGTCGGTGCCGGAAATCATCTCGTTTTTCACCTCGAACAGGCAACGCTCGACCTCCTTCTCATAGATGAAGCCGTTTTCGTCCTGCACGCGGATGACAAAGCTGACCACATCGCGGTCTTGGAGGTTTTCGAGCTTGCCGCTCCATGAGGTCGGGTAGGTGTCGTTGTTGCTGCTCCAGACATGGTGGATTTCGCCGTTCTTCTGGGTGGTGGTGTGAGCGGACTCCTCCTCGGTCTCGTTTTGACCGAGCTGACGGGTGGTGACCTCCTCTCCGTTGAGGTAGAGGGTGATGGTGCCGCCGGTCATCTGCGGAGCGCTGGACACGCCGCCCACATCATAGCTGGTCAGCAAATCGACCGAGGCATAGGCAGTGTAGTCGATGGAATTTTTGCTGGAGGCATGAACCGAGTAGGAATCAAAGCCGCCCGACATCTGCGGATGGAGGAGGTTGAGATTCCATGCGGCATACTGGTCGTCGAGCTTTTCTTGACGGATGACAGTTCCGTTCTGCACCTCGGCGCTCAGGCTGATATAATCTGCCAGCGGGATGGTGAGCTGGGCCTGATAGACACCGTTCTCCACGCGCGGCGCTTCGGCGATGCGTTCCTCAAAGCCTTCGGTGTCGAACACCATGTCGTAGCCGGAGTCCTTGGCAGAAAAGCCGCTGTAGCGCAGACGAACCTGTGTATCGTCGTTGTATTCCTTGGGCATGATGCGGATGGTGACCTGCATGGTCTGGTCGTCGTGGCTGCATTCTCCCCATTTAACACGGTAGTCGGAGAGGATGCTGGCGTTTTTTTCTGCACTTTGGGTGATGGTGGTGATGGCAGAATTGAGGGTGGAATTGATGTCGCTGTCGATGCTGGTGACCGAGTGCTGCACCAGAGTGACATTTTCCTCCAGCTTTCTGAGGCGCATTAAGGTTACAGCCGAAAAGCTGACCGAAAGCAGCGCCACTGCACACAGAAAGGAGACAGCGGCGATTTTCCATTTTTTATTCATATTGTTCCTCCTGTAGGGGGTCTGCCTCGTTTTCCTGCGGTGAGCTCGGGCAGACAGCCGTGACGGCAAAGCTGCGGCACGGATTCCAAGGGTTCCTGTTTCCCTTTCAGTATATCCGATTTTTTCCTTGATTTCAAGGAGGATTTGCCAGCAGGAAGTTTCTATAGTATAATGGAAGTGTAAACTTTTTAAATTCGTAAAAGGAGGGCCTGCGATGATGGCGCCCAAAACCGGAACCCTGCAAAGCGGCGATGCCGCTCTCTTTTATGTGGACTATCCTGCCCCATTCCCCGAAGCGCAGACGATGGTGTTCCTGCACGGCAACGGGGAGGACCACCGCTATTTTTCGGAGCAGATTGCGTATTTTCGGGAGCGCTATCGGCTGGTCTTGATGGACAGCCGCGGACACGGGAGGTCGGAGGCCGGGAACCGAGGGCTTGATTTTTCCATCTTTTCGGAGGATTTGTATCGCTTGATGGATTTCCTTAACATCCAAAACGCCCACCTGCTGGGATTTTCGGACGGCGGAAATCTGGCGTTGACCTTTGCCATGCAGCATCCGCAGCGGGTGCGCTCACTCATCCTCAACGGGGCAAACCTCAAGCCGAGCGGGATGAAGCCGGGCGTTCTGCTGGAGGTGCTGGCGGAATACAGCTGGTGCAGAATCGAGACCTGCTGGAATCGGAGCAAGAAAAACCGCCTCGCGATTTTGGGACTGATGGTTCATCACCCGCACATCGAGCCAAAACAGCTGGCAGCCCTGTCAATGCCGGCTTTGGTCATTGTGGGGGAACATGACATGATTCGGCATCGGCACAGCAAAATGATTGCCGACTCGCTGCCGGATGCGGACTTTGTTTGCCTGAAGGGGGCAGACCACTTTTGCGCGGCCAAGGACTCGCAGGTTTTTTGCAGGGCAGTGGAGGAATTTTTAGCAAGATGCTCCTGACAGGGGGCTTGCGGCCCGAAAGTTTGTGCGGCAAAAAGCCTGTACAGCGGGAGGAAATCGAAAAATACACTTTACAAAAGCGGCGCAGAGGGTATATAATACTCTTGTATACAGCAGAATAAAGGCAGAACGCGTTGAGGGAAGCAATCAAAGCAGGCAGTCTTGCAGAGAGCCGGCGGCAGGTGTAAGCCGGCAGACGGTGCGGTGATCTCCACTTCCGTAGCGTCCGGCGAAGAGCCGGAGGGTGGCGCCCGATATCGCGCCGACAGAGAGGCCGCAAAGGGATTTGCGGCAATTTGGGTGGCAACACGGAAAGTACCTTTCGTCCCATGTTTGGGCGGGAGGTTTTTTTATTTTCTGCCGGGACTGCTGTTTGAAAACAGAATGATGAATTTTTTAAGGAGGATACCACAATGCTGGATATTAAACTGGTCCGGGCAAACCCGGAGCTGGTCAAGGAAAACATCAAGAAAAAGTTTCAGGACGAAAAGCTGGTTCTCGTTGATGAGGTGCTGGAGATGGACCAGCAGTTCCGTGAGGCAAAATCTCGCGGCGATTATCTGCGCGGACAGAGAAACACCCTGTCCAAACAGATCGGCGGCCTGATGGGTCAGGGCAAAAAGGACGAGGCAGAGGCGGTAAAGGCTCAGGTAACCCAGATGGCACAGGAGCTGGCTGACCTGGAGATACTGGAAGAAAAGCTCAGCGAGCAGATCAAAGAGCGCATGATGGTGATTCCAAACATCATCGATGAATCGGTTCCGATTGGTAAGGACGACAGCGAAAACGTCGAGGTAGAGCGCTTTGGTGAGCCAAAGGTTCCGGACTTTGAGGTTCCGTATCATGTTGACATTATGGAGCGTCTGCACGGCATCGATTTGGACAGCGCAAGAAAGACCAGCGGCAACGGCTTCTACTACCTGTGCGGCGACATTGCAAGACTGCACTCCGCAATCCTGTCCTATGCAAGAGACTTTATGATTGACAGAGGCTTTACCTACTATATTCCACCATTTATGATTCGCTCCAACGTTGTCAACGGCGTTATGAGCTTCTCTGAGATGGAGAACATGATGTACAAAATCGAGGGTGAGGACCTGTATCTGATCGGTACCAGCGAACATTCGATGATTGGTAAATTTATCGACACCATCCTTGACGAATCTGAGCTGCCGCAGGCACTGACCAGCTATTCCCCATGCTTCAGAAAAGAAGTGGGCGCACACGGCATCGAGGAGAGAGGCGTATACCGCATCCATCAGTTTGAAAAACAGGAAATGATTGTCGTCTGCAAGCCGGAGGACAGCATGGACTGGTTCAAGAAGCTGTACACCAACACAGTAGATTTCTTCCGTTCGATGGATATTCCGGTTCGCACCTTGGAGTGCTGCTCCGGTGACCTGGCTGACCTGAAGGTGAAGAGCATCGACGTAGAGGCATGGAGCCCGCGTCAGCAGAAATACTTCGAGGTTGGCAGCTGCTCCAATCTGGGCGACGCACAGGCCAGAAGACTGGGCATCCGAGTGAAGAACAAGGAGACCAAACAGAACTATCTGCCGCACACCCTCAACAACACCGTTGTTGCACCTCCGCGTATGCTGATTGCATTCCTGGAAAACAACCTCAACGACGACGGCTCGATTCGCATCCCAGAGCCTTTGCGGATGTACATGGGCGGCAAATCGGTCATCGAGGTTCGATAGCCTGCGGCACGCAGACAGAAAGAGAGGCACAATATGGAACTGGATTTACAGGTGATTCGGCAGCAGATCGTCCATGTGACCGAGGCGCTGCTGGCTCAGGCAAACCTGAAGTCGGGAGACATTTTTGTTTTGGGATGCAGCTCCAGCGAAATCTGCGGCGGCCACATCGGCAAGGCATCCAGCGCAGAGGTGGGACAGACTGTCATCGATGCAATCCTGCCGATTCTGCGTTCGCGCGGAATCTATCTTGCGGTGCAGGGCTGTGAGCACATCAACCGTTCTCTGGTCATCGAGCGCGAGGCAGCAGAAAAGTACAATCTGGAAATTGTTACCGTCAAGCCAGCACTGCACGCAGGCGGAGCCTGTGCGGTAGCGGCCTATGAGCGTGCAATCGACCCGGTTATGGCAGAGCACGTTGTGGCAAAGGCAGGCATGGATATTGGTGACACCTTTATCGGCCAGCACATCAAGCACGTTCAGATTCCGGTTCGCTTGGACATCAACCAAATCGGCGGAGCGCACGTCACCTTTGTCCGCAGCCGTCCGAAGCTCATCGGCGGTCCAAGAGCGGTTTATCCGGACTAATCGCAGCAAGCCTTGTCAGAGGGAATTTTTGGGATTTTTCCATCGGTTCCCGTCTGGAAGGGAACCGAGAAAAGCGCAGGGAGCGCATCCTCCACACGGGGAATGCGCTCCCTTTTTTGCCCTTTGGGGTGCGTTGATTTTTGGGCGTGGATGTACTATAATGAACAAAGGCATATATATTGTAGAGAGTCCATAAAATGGTTTCGAATAATAAGGAGGACAACATGGCATCATCCGAAAAAGAAAAAGCCCTGCAAACCGCGCTCGCCCAGATTGAGAAACAGTTTGGAAAGGGCGCTGTCATGAAGCTGGGACAGAATTCGTCCCTGAATGTAGAAGCAATCCCGACCGGCTCGGTATCGCTGGATATTGCGCTGGGAATCGGCGGCGTCCCAAGAGGACGAATCATTGAGATTTATGGCCCGGAAAGCTCCGGTAAAACAACCGTTGCTCTGCACATCGTGGCAGAGGCACAGAAGATGGGCGGAGAGGCAGTGTTCATCGATGTTGAGCACGCGCTGGACCCGGTTTATGCACAGGCGCTCGGCGTTGACATCGATTCCCTGCTGGTCTCCCAGCCGGATACCGGTGAACAGGCGCTGGAAATTTGTGAGGCTCTGGTTCGCTCCGGCGCCATCGATGTGGTGGTCGTGGACTCGGTAGCGGCGATGACCACCAAGGCAGAAATCGAAGGCGAGATGGGCGATTCGTTTGTAGGCTTGCAGGCTCGTCTGATGTCGCAGGCACTCAGAAAGCTCACCGGTGCAATCTCGAAATCCAACGCAGTCTGCATCTTCATCAACCAGCTGCGTGAGAAAATCGGCGTCATGTACGGAAATCCGGAGACCACTCCGGGTGGACGCGCACTGAAATTCTACTCCTCGGTTCGTTTGGATATCCGCAAAAAGGACCCAATCAAGGAGGGCAGCGAGGTCATCGGCAACCTGACCAAGGTTAAGGTCGTAAAAAACAAGGTGGCTCCGCCGTTCCGCGAGGCAGAATTTGATATTATGTACGGCGAGGGAATCTCCCGTGAGGGCGAGGTTGTGGATTTGGCGGTCAAGCTGGATATTATCAAGAAGTCCGGCTCGTGGTACAGCTATCAGGACAACCGCATTGGACAGGGCAGAGACAAGGTCAAGCAGTATCTGAAGGACAACCCGGAATTCTGCGAGGAAATCGTTCGTCAGGTTATGGAGCAAAAAGACCGACTGCTCTCCTCCGCTAAGCCGAAAAAGAAGGAAAAGGACGAGGAAGCGCTTGACGAGATGCCGACCGCTCCGGCTCCGGCTCCGACAGAGGAGGAGGCTCCTCCGGTCCATACCATCCCGGATTTGGATGAGGACTTCGGAACTCCGAAATCTTCCGCAAGCAAGTTAATCGACATTGAAGCGGATGACAAATAATGCCGGACGGATTGATTGGTCAGGCACAAGGCCTGTCGCAGATGAGAACCATCACCCGCTTGCAGGAAACCAAGCAGGGCAGAATCTCAGTCTTTTTTGACGGAGAGTTTGACTTCTCGGTGGATGAGGAAACCTTCGTGCTGCACCACCTCAAGGTGGGACAGCGGTATACCGAGGAGGAGTATCAGGAGCTGCGGCAGGACACCCAGTACAGGAAGGCCAAGGAAAAAGCCTTCCTGTTGCTGTCCCATCATTCCTGGACGCGCAGGATGTTACAGGAACGGCTGGAACGGGATTTTGCACCGGACTGTGTGCAGGAGGTTCTGGACCGGGTCGAGGAGCTGGGCTTGGTAAATGACGCGGACTATGCACTGCGTTGTGCAAGGGATCTGGTTCATCTCAAGCATTATGCGCTGGCACGGGTGCGGCAGGAGCTGGCATATCGGGGAATTGACAGAAACGACATCGAGGATGCGTTGGTCGAATTTGAAGAATGGGACGAGTCGGAGGCAATTCGGGAAATCTTGCAGAAGAAATATGCCGAGGCCATGCGGCAGGAAAAAGGCAGGAGACGCGCTTTTTCCGCCTTGCAGAGGTTGGGCTACGATATGGGTGATATCAGAAGCGAGATAGCGGCTGTGGTTGCACAGCTGCCCGAACCGGAGGAAGAACCGCAGGAGCAGGAGGAAGCCCCCGACCGGGAACAGGAGCTGCGCGCCCTGCTGCAAAAGAAGTATGGAAATGTTCTGCACGACCCGAAGGGAGTCGAGCGCGCCATTCGCGGCATGATGCGACGGGGCTATTCCTACGGGGAAATCAAATCGACACTTCAGGAGCTGCTGGAGGAAGAATAAAGAGAAGATGGACAGAGAATATGATCAGGAGCTTTTTATCAGCTGGTGCAAAAAGCTGCGGCTGTATCCGGACTGGGATGTGACGCTGGAATGGGTGGATGACCCGGATTGGGAGAAAACAGGCGACTTCAAGGTGGACTGCGAGGACAAAAAGGCAATCCTGATGCTCAACGCCCGCAACCCAAAGCAGGAGGAAAACATGGAGGAAATCATCGTCCATGAGCTGATGCACCTCAAGCTGTATCCGTTGGATCAGGTGACCGAGTCGCTGATTCTGAGCAGCTTTCCGGAGGGCAGCCGGGAGCAGGATTTTGCCTATCGGCAGTTTTTTGTTTCCTTGGAGCAGACAGTTGAGGAGCTGACCAAGTGTTTCCTGCTGGAATTTGGACAAAATCGGGAGCTGTCCTTTGGACGCTGCCGCCAAAAGCAATCCTTTACCCAGCTGTATGATGGACTGCGGAATCTGGAATAGATGAAAATGAAGAGGGCGGGACTGCCTGCCCTGCAACAAGAAAGGAAGAGAATATGGCAATCAAGGTTGGAATGGTGTCGTTGGGTTGTTCCAAAAACCAGGTCGATGCTGAAATCCTGCTGGCGCTGATGGTCAACAATGGATATGAAATCTGTGCGAACGCACAGGAGTGCGATGTTGTCATCATCAACACCTGCGGATTTATCGAGGATGCAAAGAAGGAATCGATTGAGACCATCCTCGAATTTGCCCAGCTCAAGGAGCAGGGCAAGGTCAAGGTTTTGGTTGTGACCGGCTGTCTGGCAGAGCGTTACCGCGACGAGCTGGCGATGGAAATCCCGGAGGCGGACGTTGTGCTGGGAATCGGCAAAAATACAGAGATTGCAAAGGCAGTCCAAAAGGCACTGGACGGCCAGCGTGTCACCGCCTTCGGCGACAAGGCAGACCTGCCGCTGAACGGAGACCGGGTGCTGAGCACCGCAGGCTATTCGGCTTATCTGAAGATTGCAGAGGGCTGCGACAACAAGTGCAGCTACTGCGCCATCCCGCTGATTCGCGGCGGCTTCCGTTCGAGAAGGATGGAGGATATTCTGGAGGAGGCCAGAGGCTTAGCGGAGAGCGGCGTCAAGGAGCTGAATTTGGTGGCACAGGATACCACCAAATACGGACAGGACCTGTACGGGGAATACTCTCTGGACAAGCTGCTGACCGAGCTGTGCAAAATCGATGGATTCCACTGGATTCGTATTCTGTACGGCTACCCGGACAGAGTGACCGACAGCCTGCTCGAGGTCATGGCACGGGAGCCGAAGGTAGTAAAATATATCGACCTGCCGCTTCAGCACGCCAACGAAAAGGTGCTGCGGGAGATGAACCGCAACGGCAGCTTTGAATCGCTGACCGCTTTGATGCAGAGAATCCGCGACAAGGTTCCGGGTGTTGTGCTGAGAACGACCTTTATCGCAGGCTTCCCGGGTGAGACCGAGGAGGAATTTGCCCAGCTGTGCGAGTTTGTTCGTGCGGTTCGCTTTGAGCGCATGGGCTGCTTTGCCTACTCGACCGAGGAGGATACTCCGGCAGGCGAGCGTGAGGACCAGATTGAGGAGGAGCTTCGCTACCACCGCGCAGACATCGTGATGGAGGAGCAGATGAGCATCGCCTTTGAGCTGGGCAAACAGCTGGTCGGCAAAAAGCTGGAGGTGTTGGTCGAGGGCTACGACGAGGAGCAGCAGATGTATGTAGGCCGCAGCTATATGGATGCGCCGGACATCGACACCAAGACCAGCTTTGTCACCGAGCGGGAGGATGTCGCTCCGGGCGATTTTGTCTGGGTGGAAATTCTGGATTCGGTTGGGTATGACCTCATCGGGCGTCAGACCGAGCCGGATACTCTGTAAAAGAAGGTGCAAGTATGAATCTGCCAAACAAGCTGACCATGCTGCGGATCCTGATGATTCCGCTGTTCATGGTGTTCATCGAGCTGGAAGCGCTGCCAAACCATGTCCTGTGGGCCTTTGTGGTGTTTGTGCTGGCGTCCCTGACCGATCTGCTGGACGGAAAGATTGCAAGAAAATATAACCTCGTTACCGATTTTGGAAAGTTTATGGACCCGCTTGCCGACAAGCTGCTGGTGACCGCCGCTCTGGTCTACTTCATCCCGATGGGGCTGGCTCCGGCGTGGGTGGTCATCCTGATTCTGGCAAGGGAATTTCTGGTGACCTCGCTGCGGCTGATTGCTGCTGGCAAGGGAATCGTGATTGCCGCAGATAAATGGGGCAAGTATAAAACCGCCGTTACTATGGTGTGGATTTGCTACGCACTGCTGGCACAGAACTTCTATCCGGAAATGTCGGTGGATGCAGGCGGCGTGGTTGCCATCCTCCATCTGGTGCTGATGAGTCTGGCGCTGGTGCTGACCCTGATTTCGGGTGCGAATTATCTGTGGAAAAACCGCGCGCTGATTGCACAGGCAAAATGATTTTGCAAGAATGGCTTGCAATTCTGTCGGAAAGATGGTATGCTGTAAATCAATCCTCAAGATATTGAGAAACGCGATGACACAGGAAAAGTAAAAAAGGAAGCTCCCGACAGAGAGACCGGAGCAGGTGAGAGCCGGTCAGGGTCAAGTGCCTTTTTGAATGCACCTGTCAGCAGTCCTCCGGAACGGCTTGTGCCGAAGTATGGAGGAACGTATTCCCTGCGTTAAAGGGCAAGAGCGATAAATCGTGAAGTGGAACCGCGGAGTATTCAGCCGCCTTCATCTGTCCAACAGGATAGAGGAAGGCGGCTCTTTTTTTCTGATTTGCAAGAAAAGGCTCGGCGGCAATCGGCAGGTCGGCTCCCCCAAAAATCCGCCGACCTGCCGAAACAGATGAGATGGAAAAACAGGAAGGAGAGATGTTCCATGAAAATATTCAACACATTAACCCGAGAGAAAGAAGAGTTTGTACCGATTGAGCCGGGCAAGGTCAAGATGTATGCCTGCGGACCGACCGTTTACAACTATATCCACATCGGCAACGCGCGTCCGGTTTGCGTATTTGACACCCTGCGCCGCTATCTGGAATTCCGCGGATATGAGGTAACCTTCGTACAGAACTTCACCGACATCGATGACAAGATCATCAAAAAGGCAAACGAAGAGGGAGTCACCGCAAAGGAGATTGCCGAGCGCTATATCGCAGAATATAAAAAGGACACCAAAGGCTTGGGTGTGCGTGAAGCAACCATCCATCCAAAGGCAACCGAGACCATCGAAGAAATCAAGCACATCGTAGAGACGCTCGAGGACAAGGGCTATGCGTATGAAGCCAACGGCGACGTACTGTTCCGCACCAGAAAGTGCGAGGGGTACGGCAAGCTCTCCCATCAGCCAATCGAGGAGCTGGAAAGCGGCGCGCGCATCAGCGTCGGCGAACACAAAGAGGACCCACTGGACTTTGTGCTGTGGAAAGCTGCAAAGCCGGGTGAACCAAGCTGGGAATCCCGTTGGGGACAGGGCCGTCCGGGCTGGCACATCGAGTGTACCGCAATGATTCACAAGCATCTGGGCGACACCATCGACATCCACTGCGGCGGACAGGATTTGATTTTCCCACATCATGAGAATGAAATCGCACAGTCCGAGTGCTGCACCGGCAAGCCGTATGTTCACTACTGGATGCACAACGGCTACATCAATGTTGACAACAAAAAGATGAGCAAATCGCTGGGCAACTTCTTCACCGTCCGCGAGGTCGCAGAGAAGTATGGCTATGAGCCAATCAAGTATCTGATGCTCTCCGCTCACTACCGCAGCCCAATCAACTACAATCTGACCATCATCGAGCAGTGCAAGGCAGCACTGGAGCGTCTGCACAACTGCCGCGACAATCTGGATTTTGCACTCAAAAACGCTCTGACCGAGACCACCGATGCTGCTGCCGACGAGGCATTCCGCCAGCAGGTAGACGCAAGAAAGGCACAGTTCATCGAAGCGATGGACGATGACCTCAACACCGCAGACGGCATCGCAGCTCTCTTTGATTTGGTGCGCGATATCAACACCTTCACCGCAGTTCCGAGAGCGAAGGAAGCACTGGAATATGCAAGCGAGATGTTTGACAGCCTGACCAATGTTCTGGGTCTTTTGTATGACCGCAAGGAAGAAGATAACCTTGACGCAGAAATCGAGGCTCTGATTGAGCAGCGCCAGCAGGCAAGAAAAGAAAAGAACTTTGCACTGGCAGACAAAATCCGTGATGATTTGAAGGCGCGCGGAATCGTTCTGCTGGACACCCCACAGGGCGTTAAGTGGAAGATGGAAAACTAAGACAGAGGAAAAGGAACTGGCTGTGCCTGCCGGTTCCTTTTTTGCGTGCAGGAGGAATTGTACGCAGTTTACAGACAAGTCTTGCAATTTGCCTGTCATCTGCGTTATACTAAAAGTAAATCCAGATACTGGAGTGTCCTTGCACTGAAAGCAGAAATCTTGGATTTGGGAAACAGGAACGACAAAGAATCAAGGACAGAAACTGCCATTAAGGAGGGGACAGCATTGAAACCGATGGAAACCAATCGGCTGATTTTAAGAGGACCGTGCACGGCTGATGCACAGAGCATTATGGAAATCCGTAACAGTGAGTTTGTTTTGCGCTATAACGCCATGTGTCCCTATTCGCTGGAGCGCACCGCCCAGCAGCTGGAACGGGACCGGGAATCGATGCTGGTTCTGGAGAGGAAAGAGGATGGCAAGGTGATAGGAGCGGTGTTTGCTTCTGCAGACGGTCTGCGCTATCAGGTCAATGCCTGTGACCTTGCCTATTATCTGGCGGAGGAAGAAAGCAGAAAAGGATATATGAGCGAAGCGCTGACCGCCCTGATTGACCAGCTGTTTGCCGATGGGGCAGAGGTGGTTTCTGCCCGCAGCTTCCGGGAAAATACAGCATCCAGAGCTCTGCTCCAAAAGCTGGGGTTTGCGTATGAGGGCTGTCTGAGAAAGGCGGTTCGGGGATATCAGGAAATGGTATACGACGATTGCTTCTATTCAATCACGAAAGAAGAATACAAAGGGAGGAAGAAAGATGTCTGAAAAGAAACTGGGCCGCAACGACCCGTGCTGGTGCGGCAGCCAGAAAAAATATAAACATTGCCACATGGAATTTGATGAAATACTCGACCACTACCGCAGAGAGGGACATATCGTCCCGACCCATGCGATGATTAAAACACCGGAGCAAATTGAAGGAATTCGACAGAGCAGCAAAATCAACGTTGCAGTACTGGACTTGGTGGCTCAGAAGCTCCATGCCGGAATGAGCACCGGTGAAATCGACAGAATTGTTTACGAGGAAACCGTTCGTCTGGGCGGTATCCCGGCGCCGCTCAACTACGAGGGCTTTCCAAAGAGCGTCTGCACCTCCATCAACGAGCAGGTCTGCCACGGCATCCCGTCGGATAACATTATTTTGCGGGACGGGGACATCATCAATGTGGATGCTTCCACCATTTACAATGGCTATTATTCCGACTCCTCCCGGATGTTCTGCATTGGTCAGGTGAGCGAGGAGGCAGCCAACCTGGTCAAGGTGGCAAAAGAGTGCGTGGAGCTGGGACTGGAGCAGGTCAAGCCTTGGGGCTTCTTGGGGGATATTGCACAGGCGGTATCCGACCATGCCCACAAAAACGGCTACACCGTGGTTCGTGAGATTGGCGGACACGGAGTCGGACTCGAGTTTCACGAGGACCCATGGGTCGGATATGTCGGAAAAAAAGGAACCGACACCATGCTGGCTCCGGGAATGGTTTTTACCATCGAGCCAATGGTCAATCAGGGCAGCTATCATGTCAGAATGGACGAGGACGGACAGGACTGGATTGTGGTCACCAGCGACGGCAAGCTGTCCGCTCAGTGGGAGATTATGGTAGCGGTCACCGAGGACGGCTACGAGGTGCTGGCTTACTAGGTCGGTTGAACCCCGAAAAAGAAAAAAGCGATGCCCGAACCATGTGTTCGGGCATCGCTTTTTTGATGGAGGTTTTCTTGAGGTGGTCGGTTTCATCAGGCAAGCTCGGAGGAAAACACCGTTTGAATCTGCTTTTTGGCAGATGCGGGAGAGTAGACCCAACAATCCAGATGCCCGGATTCTACAAAGTAGTGGGGCGGGTCGGGTCGGCAGACTGCGTCAAACGAGTCGATGAGGATGAGCTTAATCTTCATCTTGTCGGGAATCAGGCTCTTGATGTAGACGCTGGCGTGCTGACCGGGTCGGACTCCTGCCTTAAATTCCGCAAGCCCAGCAAGATTTGGGGCAAGTTCCACAAAGATGCCGTAAGGCTCCACCGAGCGCACGATGCCGGAAACGGTCTCCCCCGAAGAGAAGCAGGCGGCGTTTTCCTCCCAAGTTCCCAGCAGCTCCTTGTGGCTGAGCAGGATGCGGAAGTTTTCCTCGATTCCGGTCACGATGGCGCGGATGTCCTGACCGGGTCGGAAGCGGTCGCCGGGGTGTGCAATGCGGGAGACCGAAATGCAGTCGATGGGAATGAGGGATGGGATGCCGCAACCGATATCCACAAAGCACCCGAACGGCTCCAGATGGGTGACCCGTGCGGGGATGATGTCGCCGGGTCGCAGGGTGGACAGCAGCTCCTGCCGACAGAGCAGCTGAGCCTGACGGCGGGAGAGGATGGGGGTAATGCTGCCGTCGGGGTTTTGCTCGAGATGCTCCACCAGAAAGCAGACCGGCTTGTTGACCCGAGAAAGCAGCGCAATGTCCCGGGTGCTGCCGTCGCAGATGCCGATGGCTCCTTCACAGCGCGGGATGCGTCCCTGACAGAAGCCGAGGTCCACAATCAGGTCATGCTCCTGGGTGCAGACAACGGCGCGCGCCTCTAAAATGGTCTTGGTGCGCATCGCCTCCAACAGCCCGGAAACGCTCTGGCACAGATTACGGTTCTGCACCGTATTGATCAGCCGGCCCTCCGGCCAGTAATTTGTCATTTTGATTCCCTCCTCCCGTCCAAGGCGGATGCAGGTCAGAGAAAATCCGCAGGACAGTGTATTCAAAATTCTGTTTGGATGCAGGATGCTACCATCTATATGAAGCAATCGGACAGAATATCACCGGGCAAAGGGAACAGGGCAAACGGGCAAAGGGCGATTTTCCGCGTCTTTTCGGAAAGAAAAACAGGCAGAGCCCTTGCGCAAAGGCGGTCTTGTTTGATATAATAGAGTCTGTATGCAGGGAGAGAGAATGAGGTTCTCCTCCGGCGGGATTTGGATGAGAAACCAAAATGGAGAAGGAGGCTGCACAGGATGGATGTACAGGTTGGAGATATTCTGATTATGAAAAAAAATCACCCTTGTGGAGAAAATCGATTTTTGGTCCTGCGCAGCGGTATGGATTTTAAACTCAGATGTACCCGTTGTGGGCGCGAGGTCATGGTCGCCCGCTCCAAGGCAGAGAAAAACATCCGGGAAATCCAGAGGCCGTAAACCGGAACAGGGTTCGATTCCAACAGAATCAGTGAAAAGAATCAGATAGAAGACCCAGGTAAGGAGAATGAAAGATGTTTGAACAGTTAAGCGTGGCAGAAGAGCGCTATCAGGCCATCAATGATCGCCTGATGGACCCCAATGTTGTCAGTGATCCAAAGCAGTATGCGGAGCTGATGAAAGAATATAAAAACCTGACCCCAATCGTAGAAAAATATCGCGAATATGTGAAAGCCAGAGACGATATGGAAGAAGCCAGAACCATGCTGGACGAAAGCGGACTGGACAAGGATTTCCGGGAGCTGATTGAGGAACAGTATGAGACCAGCAAGCGGGATATTGAGACCATCTCGGAGGAACTCAAGATTTTGCTGATTCCAAAAGACCCGAACGATGACAAGAACGTTATCGTGGAAATCCGCGGCGGTGCAGGCGGAGACGAGGCTGCGCTGTTTGCAAACAGCCTGTTCCGGATGTACTCGATGTATGCAGAAACACAGGGCTGGAAGATCGAGGTGCTCAACGCAAACCCGACCGAGCTGGGCGGCTATAAGGAAATTAGCTTCTCCATCAACGGAGAGGGCGCATACTCCAAGTTTAAGTTTGAGTCCGGTGTTCACCGCGTTCAGCGTGTGCCGGAAACCGAGACCCAGGGCAGAATCCACACCTCCACCGTTACCGTAGCGGTACTGCCGGAGGTTGATGATGTTGAGTTTGAAATCAACCCGAAGGACCTGCAGATTGATACCTACCGTTCGGGCGGCGCAGGCGGCCAGCACATCAACAAGACCGAGTCGGCAATCCGAATTACCCATATCCCGACCGGAACCATCGTTGAGTGTCAGGACGAACGAAGCCAGCACAAGAACAAGGATAAAGCGATGAAGATTCTGCGCTCCCGTATCTATGAAAAGATGCAGCGTGAGCAGGAGGAAAAAATTGCTTCGGAAAGAAAATTGCAGGTTGGTGCAGGCGACCGCGCCGAGCGTATCCGTACCTACAACTACCCGCAGGGCAGGGTGACCGACCATCGAATCGGACTGACCCTGTACAAGCTCGAGCAGGTGCTCAACGGCGACTTGACCGAGCTGTTCGATGCACTGAATACCTTTGACCAGGCAGAGAGACTGAAGATGAGCTCCGATGCCGCCGGCGGCGAAAACTAGCCAGCAGGGAAAAGAGGCGCAAAGATGATGGAAAGCGAAACTTTGATGCCAAAGCAGACCAAACTCTTCCACATTGGCGACCTGCGTCAGGATGCAGATGCTCTGGAGCAGGCAGCAAATCTCATCCGAACCGGCGGACTGGTCGCGATGCCGACCGAAACCGTGTACGGATTGGGAGCCAATGCGCTGGACCCGCAGGCTGTGCGGAATATCTTTCTGGCAAAGGGCAGACCGCAGGACAATCCGCTCATCATCCACCTGGAGTCGGCGGAGCAGGCCCAGAGGTATGCACAGAATATCCCGGAGGTTTATTACGAGCTGTGCCGAAGATTTTCTCCCGGGCCGCTGACGGTCATCCTGCCGAAGCGGGAAATCATCCCGCTGGAAACCTCGGGCGGGTTGGAAACGGTCGCGATTCGGATTCCGGCACACCCGGTCGCACGGGAAATCATCCGCCGTGCCGGAGTGCCGGTAGCAGCGCCGTCGGCCAACCTTTCCGGTTCACCGAGCCCGACCACTGCCGAGCACTGTGTCCATGACCTGTGGGGCAGGGTGGATGCCATCGTGGACGCCGGAGAATGCAGCGTGGGGCTGGAATCAACGGTCATCTCGCTGGCAGGAGAAAAGCCGGTTCTGCTGCGTCCGGGCGCGATTACACCGCAGATGCTGCGGCAGGTGCTTCCGGACTTGGTCATCCATGAGGCGGTGACCGAAAAGCTCGCGGCAGGGATGCGGGCGGACTCTCCGGGCATGAAATACAAACACTATGCTCCCAAGGCAAAAATCACCATTTTGGATGCGGACAGCAGTACCTTTGTCTCCTATGTCAATCGCCATGCGCGGCAGGGACTGTTTGCGCTGTGCTTTGAGGAGGATGTTCCGGGGCTGAAGGTCCCGTATCTCAGTTTGGGAAACGATGCGGCGGACCAAGCGCGCACCTTGTTTGCGGCTCTGCGGGAGCTGGACGAGCGGGGCGCGCAGGAGGTCTATGCACGCTGTCCCGACAAGGACGGAGTGGGACTGGCAGTCTATAACCGGCTGATTCGTGCGGCAGCCTACCACGAGGTGGATTTGCAGCAGGAGAAAGACCGGAACAGAACGGAATGATTTTAGGGGAAAGGCAAGAATCGTTCAGTATGAAAAATATCATCGTTGGCCTGACCGGGCAGACCGGTGCAGGCAAATCGACCGTTTCCCACTATCTGAGCGAGAACGGCGTCACTGTCATTGATGCCGACCAGGTTGCACGGGAGGTTGTGGATACAGGCAGCGCCTGCATCGCGGACATCGCGCTGGAATTTGGCTGTGAGTATATCAACATGGACGGAACGCTCAACCGCAAAAAGATGGCAAAGACGGTCTTTACCGATAAGACAAAGCTCAAAAAGCTCAATGGGCTGATGTTCCCATATATCATAGAAAGCATGATGGAAAAGCTCGAGCAGCTGCGGCAGGAGAAGGACGGCATTATTGTGATGGATGCTCCTACCCTGTTTGAAAGCGGAGCGGACCGCGAGTGCGACTGCGTCATTTCGGTGACAGCCGACAAGGACACCCGCTTGGAGCGCATCATCCAGCGCGACGGGTTGACCGAAGAGGAAGCAGAGGAACGCATCTCGGCACAGCACGACGAGGAATACTACAGAAGCCGCTCTTGGCAGGTGCTGGAAAACAACGGCGATTTGGAATCGCTCAAGCATCAGGCTGATGTGCTGCTCTCCCAGCTCGAGGAGATGCTCCAAGAGAAGGAGACAACACAGCAGGAAGCTCTGTAAGGGAAACGGAGGATGCCGGTGACACAGAGAAGGAAAAAACGCAGACACAGCGGTAGGCTGAAAAACGGATTGTTGTGGCTGGCTCTGGCTGTCGTTTTGGCGGTGGCCGGTTTCGTTGCTCTGGAGCCGGCAACAGAGAATATCTATCAGCAGATGTATCCCCGAAAATACCGGCAGTATGTGGAACAGTACAGCCGGGAGTATGGGGTGGACAAGGATTTGGTCTATGCGGTAGCGCGCATCGAAAGCAACTTTGACCCCAATGCGGTTTCCTCGGCGGATGCCCGAGGCGTCATGCAGATGACGCAGGATGCCTTTGAGTGGGTCGGATACCGCATGGGCGAAGAAGGCACTGCCAGCTATGACCAGATTTTTGACCCGCAGGTCGCCATTCAGTATGGGACCTATATGCTCCACCTTCTTTTGGAGGAAATGGGCGACGAAAAGCTGGCAATCTGCTCCTACCACGCCGGGATGAGCAATGTCAAATCGTGGCTTTCGAAAGAAGAATACTCAAAAGATGGAAAAACACTTGACAAAATACCCTATTCTGATACAGAATGGTATTATAATAAAGTTTCAGA
>URFD01000011.1 GCA_900547015.1 uncultured Oscillospiraceae bacterium
CCCGGCTACCCGGAAAAAGCCCTTGTTCCCTATCCTGTCATTTTGGCAGCGACAAAGGGCGACCCGGACGCTATGAAAATTGTCTTGCAGCACTTTAGCGGTTACATAGCGAGCCTTTCTATGAGAAAGCTCTGCGACGAGCGCGGAAACGTCTATTTTGGCGTTGACGAGGATATTCGCCAACGGCTGCAAGCAAAACTGATGATGGCTGTCCTCAATTTCAGAACAGAGGAATAAACGCAATCCGAAGCAGAATGTCTTACAACCCCCTTTTCCATTCTGCTTCTAACGCGGCAGCACAGCCATTTTGAACCTTGAAAAAGAAAGCGACGCAAGATAACGGCGGCGCAGCATAGGGCAAATCAGATACGTTCCTTTTGCGCCGAGCCATGCGGCGGGTGCGCCATGACGTTATCCCGGCGGGATTTCCCCGTTGGGATAACCGAGCGACCAACACCGACGCCGGAAAACAGGCACAGCAGCCTGTCGGCGACAACGCGCAAAATACATAATGATACTCCCTTACAGCCACAGTCCGAGCGTTAGAAGCGTCGCAGGCAATGGGTAGGGCTGCGCGAGAACCGCGCAGGGGTGCAATTCCCGTGAGGTTGAGAAGCTAATCGACCGTCTGACGATAGCCCACTTTACTGATGTTTTTAATTGTTTCAACCATTGAAAGGGGGAAATGTTCTTATGAATGAAGAAAAAATGAACGCCCCTTGTGCAATAGGCACTAAAGGAGCAGTTACAACTGGCAGCGAACAAAGAGTACCGATACATCTTAAACTGACATTGACCATAAAAGAAGCTGCCGAATATAGCAATATTGGAATTAACAAGATTGACACCATGCTAAAGCAACCTAATTGTCCATTTGTACTATATGTGGGGACAAGAAAATTAGTCAAACGTCGTGAATTTGAAGAATATATCCGGCGTGAGCTGACAATATGAATATCTAATCGACAATTCTTGTTATTGAGATTGAAAAAACAGAGTCTTTATGCTATAATATATGCTTGCATTGGACTCTCTTTTGAGATACGAAAGGAGTCCGATATATGGGAAAAAATCTAAAAGGTAAAGAGTGCGGCAAAGGCATTTACCAAAGAAAGGACGGTTTATTCTCCGCAAGATACTACGCAAAAGACGGCAAACGCAAAGAGAAGTATTTTGAAACATTGCCGGAAGCGAAAAACTGGCTTGCTGACGCAAGATATGAGGAACGGCATAACCTTATCGTCACTTCTCCCGATATGACGGTAGACAAGTGGTTTACTTACTGGATTGAAAATATCGTTTGTGACCTTGCTCCGAATACCATAAGAAATTATAAAGAGCGTTACAAATGGAATATCCAACCCGTAATAGGTGCCATGTGCATAGCTGATGTAAAGCCCATGCACTGTAAAGCTGTTCTGAACCGAATGGAAACTACCTACGCAGGCTCGACCATTCGACAGGCTTATATCACAATGGGAACCATGCTGAAATCAGCAGTTATGAATGATATTATCGCAAAGCACCCGATGAATGGTGTCCGCTACACAAAACCCGTTCGTGCGGTAGATGATATTAAATACTTAACCGTTGAGGAACAGGAGAAATTCTTGGAAGCAGCGGAACGCTCTCATAATTACAGGCAGTACGCCTTGTTACTGGAAACAGGATTGAGAACGGCTGAATTGATTGGTCTGACTTGGGACGCTATTGATTGGAAAAAGCGGACATTGACAGTAAACAAAAGTTTAGAGTATCGACACAGCCAGGGATATTGGCGTGCGGGACCACCTAAGACGCAAAAAAGTTATCGTACCATTCCTCTCACAGATAAGGCATATTCCATTCTCAAAAGCTGCTATGATGAAAAAGACCAACGAAAACAGTCTGAAACATTGTCACAGGTTTTAGAGTATATCGACAGCAGGACAGGCGAAAATAAATGCCTTGTTATGAGAGATTTGGTTTTTGTCAACTGGAGAACAGGAGAACCCGCAAAAAACAGTTCCTATGACACACACTTATACAAATTGTGTGATGAAGCAGGTATTAAACGCTTTTGTATGCACGCCTTGCGACATACTTATGCTACACGCGCCATTGAGCGCGGCGTACAGCCTAAAGTGCTGCAACAGCTTTTAGGACACGCAAGCATTAAAACAACAATGGACAGATATGTTCATGTTACGGACGAATCACTGGTAAACGCCATACGCCAATTTCAACAGGCTACGCCGCCAGTTTCAAAAAAAGGGCGTAAAAAGGGCGTACAAGAAATTTAAGGAAAGGCGAAAAGCCTTATAAATCAAGGCTTTTCGGATAGGTATAAACAATTATGAAATTAGGTATCGTGGGACTGCCGAATGTCGGCAAGAGTACCCTGTTTAATGCCATTACCAATGCCGGTGCACAGTCGGCAAACTATCCCTTCTGTACCATCGAGCCGAACATCGGCACCGTTGCTGTTCCGGACCATCGTCTGGACGAGCTTGCCAAGATGTATGAGCCGGACAAAATCACTCCTGCCGTCATCGAGTTCGTGGACATCGCAGGTCTGGTCAAGGGCGCTTCCAAGGGTGAGGGTCTGGGAAATAAATTCCTCTCCAATATCCGTGAGGTCGATGCCATCGTCCATGTTGTCCGCTGCTTTGAGGACGGAGAAATTGTCCATGTTGAGGGCAGCATCGGCCCTCGCCGCGATATCGAGGTCATCAATCTTGAGCTGATTTTCTCCGACCTGGACATCCTCGACCGCCGCATCGACAAGGCAGTCAAGGCAGCGAAGGGCGACAAGAAATATCTGGCTGAGGTTGACCTGCTCAACCGTGTCAAGGCCCATCTGGAAGAAGGAAAATCCGCGCGCAGCATGGAATACACCGATGATGAAAAGCAGATTATGGCGGATATTCCTCTGCTGTCCAACAAGCCTATCATCTATGTTGCCAACATGAGCGAGAACGATTTCAGCGGCAAGCTGGACTCCAACCCATTCTACAACGAGGTGCTCGAGATTGCCCGTGAGGAAAATTCCGAGGTCGTTCCAATCTGTGCCCGTCTGGAGGAGGAAATCTCCGATATGTCGATGGAGGACAAGATGATGTTCCTTGAAGAGATTGGCCTTCAGGAATCCGGTCTGGACCGCCTGATCAAAGCCGGTTATCACCTGCTCGGCCTGATTTCCTACCTGACTGCCGGCAAACCGGAGGTTCGCGCATGGACCATCACCCGCGGCACCAAGGCTCCACAGGCTGCTGGAAAGATTCACAGCGACTTTGAACGCGGCTTCATTCGTGCCGAGGTCATCTCCTACGAGGATTTGATTGCCAACGGCTCGATTGCCGCTGCCAAGGAAAAGGGTCTGGTTCGCTCCGAGGGCAAAGAGTATGTCATGCAGGACGGAGACGTTGTTCTCTTCCGCTTCAATGTCTAAGCTCCTTGTGCAAATTTTCTCATCCCACAGCACTCGCGCGGTGCTGTGGGATTTTTTTGATTGGGTCACAGAAAGTTTTTCTGCCGCTCTGCATTGTTTCCTAGCAAGGGGTATGATAAAATGGAACTAAATCCCAACATGGTGTTAGGATTTAGTTTTCAAATTCGGAGGGAAGCATCATGAAAAGAGTATTGGTTGCTGGACTTCAGCACGAATCCAATTCCTTTAACCCAATCGTTGCCGGGGTCAACGACTTTCAGGTCATCCGCGGCGCCGAAATATTCAACCGTTTTCGGGAAAATGACCCTGTTACCGGCGTCATCAAGCCATTGATGGAGCAGGGCTACGAGGTCATCCCGACCCTGTTTGCCAGCGCTGTTCCAAACGGCGAGGTAGACTACGACTTCTACATGAATGTCAAAGCGGAAATCATCCGCATTGCCAAGGAAGAACAGGCAAAAAAACCAATCGATGCCATCACCCTTGCCCTGCACGGCTCGATGCGCGTCAAGGGTCTGGGCGAAGCTGAGGGCTATCTCCTCGAGGAGCTGCGCCAGATTTTCCCAGACATCCCGTTGTTCTGCTCGCTGGATATGCACACCACCATGACCGAGCGGATGCACAACAACTGCGACGGCTTTGTCGGATACAAGTGCGCTCCGCACACCGACCGCTACGAGACCGGCGTTCATGCCTCCCGCATGACCATCGCCGCTCTGGAGGAGGGCTTCCATCCATACTCCGCATGGGTCAAGGTTCCGATTCTGATTGCAGGCGAGCAGTCCTCCACCACTGTGGAGCCAATGAAGAGCATGATTGAGGAATGTCGCCGCACCGAAACAGAGCCGGGCATCATGGCTGCCTCCTATCTCATGGGCTTCCCATGGGCAGACAACGAAGACAGCTCCTGCGCCGTTTATGTCGTTGCCGACAGCCAGGAAAAAGCAGACCGCGAGGCACTTCGTCTGGCTGACCAGATGTGGAGCAGAAAGGACGAGTTCTGCTTCGAGACCGAGACCTATCCGGAGCAGCAGGCCATCGACGTTGCCTTTGAAGCACTTGCCAACGGTCAGGAAACCCCGGTTTACCTCTCTGATTCCGGCGACAACCCGACTGCCGGTTCCTCCTCCGACTGCACCGGCTTCCTGCGCCTGCTGATGGAGGACGAGCGCACCAGCCAGCTGCGCACTCCGGTGCTCTACGGCGGCATCTACGACCCACAGGCAACTCTGGCCTGCAAGGGCAAGGTCGGTCAGGAGGTCACCCTGACCTTCGGTGCAAAATTTGACACCAAGACCACCCAGCCAATCACCGCAACCGGAACGGTTAAGGCATACATCGAAAACTGGGACAAGTCCTCTGTCAAGTGCGATGTCGCTCTCTTCCATTCCTGCGGCGTTGATATCGTCATTGCAGAAGCGCACATCGGCTACAGCGTCCCGACCGTCTTTTATGACATCGGCCGCGACCCGAAGGATGCCGACATCGTGGTTTGCAAGCTGGGCTATCTGACCGCTTCCCACTCTGCGATTGCAAAGCGCAGCATCATGGCTCTGTCCAAGGGCAGCACCAACGAGGACCTCAAGACCCTGAACTACATCCGGGTTCCTCGTCCAATCTTCCCGCTCGACGACAACTTCCCGTATGACGCTAAGGCAAATCTGGTTCCGAAAAAATAAAACCAACCAAAACAGCAACGGAGGCTGGCTGCAAATCTTTGCAGCCAGCCTCCGATTTTCTTTTGTTCTCTTTTTGGGGCTCGTTTTTTTACAAAACGATGATTGCCTTATCCTGCTTTGCGGTTACCCTGCCGACAATCTTGTTGCAGATGGTAACGCCCTCCAGCTTTTTGACCAGCTCGTGTGCCTTTTCCTCCGGCAGAGAAATCAGCAGACCGCCGGAAGTAATCGGGTCTACCAGCAGGTCCTGCATATACTGCGGAACGCTGTCGGCAAAGCGGACATCATCCTGGACAAATGCCATGTTGTGGTAAGCACCCGAAGGGATAATGCCCATCTTGGCAAAGTCGATGGCTGCCTCGATAATCGGCACCTCGTTGCTGAACAGCTCGATGGTCAGGTCGCTGCCCTTTGCCATCTCCGAGGCATGGCCGATCAGACCAAAGCCGGTGACATCGGTGCAGGCATTGGCTCCGACCTCCATCATCACATTTTTGCCGTACTTGTTCAGGGTTGCCATCGCCTCCACCATCTGGTCGTAGGTCTTTTCATCCAGCAGCTGTGCCTTGTTGGCGGTGGTCAGCACACCGATTCCAATTGGCTTGGTCAACACCAGAAGGTCGCCCTCCTTGCAGTTGCTGTTTTTCATGACCTTGTCCGGGTGGATAAATCCGGTGACGCACAGACCGTATTTCGGCTCCGAGTCCTCAATGGTGTGGCCTCCGGCAATAATCGCTCCTGCTTCCTTGACCTTGCTTGCGCCGCCCTGCATGATCTTTGCCATCACATCCATCGGCAGACAGGTCGGGAAACAAATCAGGTTCATCGAAAGGGTCGGGTCTCCTCCCATCGCGTAAATATCGCTCAGCGAGTTTGCCGCCGCAATCTGTCCAAAGGTATAGGGGTCATCCACGATCGGTGGGAAAAAGTCTACTGTCTGAACAACAGCAAGATCCTCTCTCACCTGATAGACCAGCGCGTCATCGCTGGTGTCAAAGCCGACGATGAGATTGTCGTCGGTAAATTTTGGTAACTGGTGCAGAACCTGCGCCAGGGCATCCGGCCCGATTTTGGCGCCTCAGCCAGCCCCTTTTGTCATTTCTGTCAGGCGTTTTGTGGTTGCCATGATCTTCCTCCATTCTATCCAAGCCACCCCAAAACGGGGGATTTTTGCTTTTTTGTCTGCTTCTTATTTCTTTCGTATTGATATTCTATATCTATTTTACCGCGATTGATATTCAAAAACAATAGGATTTCTTGTCGATTCTGTTCCCTTTCCTATCGAAATCTGCTATAATTAATATATTCTTATCGATTTCATCTATCGCTTTCCACACCTTTTTTGGAAATGAGGTTTCATTATGGATTTCAAACAGCTGGAGGCCTTTGTCTATGTCGTTCGTCTTAAAAGTTTTTCCAAGGCGGCCCAGCGAATTTATTTAACACAGCCTACCATCAGCGCCCACATCAACTCGTTGGAGCGGGAGCTGGACACCAAGCTGATCGAGCGCGGCACCAAGTATGTCTACCCAACCAAGCCCGGCAACATCCTGTATCAGTATGCGGTCAAAATGCTGAACCTGCGGGACGAGGCGTGCTGCTCGGTCAAAAACTACAACAAGGAGCTCAAGGGCACGCTGACCATCTGTGCCTCCACCGTCCCATCCCAGTATATCCTGCCCAAGGTAATTGCCGCCTTCCGGGAGGAGTACCCCAATGTCACCTTCAACATTCAGCGTCAGGACAGTGAGCTGGTGGTTGAAAGCATCTCCAAGGGACTTGCCGACATCGGCTTCTGCGGAACGGACACCCACAATCCCGAGTGCGTGCTGGAGAGCTTCACCGAGGACCATCTGGTCATCATCACCCCCAACAACGAGCGCTTCCGCCAGCTGCAAGCAGGCGGCATGAAGCCGGATTTCCTGAAAAACGAGCCGGTCATCGTGCGCGAGGAGGGCTCAGGAACCCGCAAGGAGATGGAGCATTTCCTCAACAAGGCCGGCATCGACAGCGGCGAGCTGAAAATCGTCGCCCAGTTCAACGACCCGGACAGCATCAAACATTCGGTCAGCCAAGGAATGGGCATCTCCATCATCTCCAAGGCTGCCGTCGAGGACTACGAGGACTTCGGCCTGCTGCTCAGCTTTGATTTAGCCGGCATCTCGATGGACCGCAGCCTCTATGTGGTCACCCACAAAAACAACCCCCTCTCCTTTGTCGGCGAGGTATTCTTAAATTTTGTAAAGATGTTCTACGATAAGTAATGATAAGAAATAAGGTAAGGTTTTAGAATCAGAGTTTTTAGAAATGGAGTGAAACATCATGTCGCATATCGTTTTGGCCAAAGCATGGAACAACGGAAAATTTCTTCCCAACGGCGGAGGATACGGTGTCTGGCTGACCAACTACTTTAAGGACGAATATCTGGATATCGAGTGGTCCTCGGTTGTTTTGGAGCTGGAGGGCTGGCCAAAGCCTGCCGAGCTTGCCATCAACACCGACGCCTTCTGGTCGCGCGGCAGAGAGCTGCGCAGCGGCATCATCGGCAAATGGCTGATTGCAAACGGCAAGGGCAGCTGGGAAGCCGGAAACGAGCCGGAAATCTTCCTGCGCCCATTGGGAGGCAACCACTTTGCCGCCTCCCTCTCCCCGGTGGACGGTGTGCAGGACAGCGTGGATGTCATCCTTGCAACCGCACAGACCTTAACAGAAGAATCCTCCAAGTAATGGCAGAACGAGGCTTTCTCCCCGAGCGGAAGAAAGCCTCTGTTTTTTCGTTTCGTTTTTCCACAAGTCCACATGGAAAATGTGGAAAATCTGCGAACCCGAAAATTTACAGTTCATTCTTTGATTTTCTCCGACAAAGGGTCTACAATAGAGTTGCCGGAGAAAATGGGAGGATTTCCCACCTTGTCCGGTAAGCTCTTGAATCGAACTTTTTTGTCCGTGTCCCACAGACTATCTGAAATAGAAAGGATGACCCGTATGACTCTGCCTGATTTAAGCGGCACCGCCCTGATTTTGGAAGGCGGCGGATTCCGAGGACTGTACACCACCGGTGTCCTCGATTATTTTATGGAGCAGGGGCTGTATCTGCCGCAGGTATATGGCATTTCTGCCGGAGCGCTCAACGCCGTCGGATACGCTGCCAAACAGCCCGGACGCAACGCTCAGGTCAACTTCCGCTTCTGCAACGACAAGCGTTATATCAGCGCGCAGAATATGCTCAAGTATCGCTGCGCCTTTAATATGGAATTTATCTTCGACACCATCCCCGAGCAGTACCTTCCGTTCGACTACGATACCTTCTTTTCCTCCGAGGTGCAGGTTCATATCGGCGTCACCAACCTGCTGACCGGAGGCTGCGATTTCTTTGATAAGACCCAGATGGACCACAGGATGTTTCCGGTTCGGGCCTCCGCCGCATTGCCGCTGTTTTCCCATATCTTCTATCTGAATGGGACTCCGTATCTGGACGGCGGCATCGCCTGCCCGATTCCGCTGGCAAAATCCATGCAGGACGGCAACAAAAAGCAGATTATCATTCTGACCAAACTGCCCCACTTCGAGCGCAAGCCAACCGCAAACCTGCCGCTGATTCGCCGCATCTACCGGGAATACCCCCACTTCATCGAGGCGGAGGAGACCCGTCACATCGTAGACCGCAGACAGCGCGACAGCTGCGAGCTGCTTGCCAAGACCCATCAGGCGCTGATTCTTCAGCCCCACAAGCCCATCCACATCAGCGCCATGCGCGCCGACGAGCAATCGCTGCGTGAACTTTATGCGATGGGATACGACGACGCTCGGGCTGCCTTCCCGCAAATCCTCGAATTCCTTGCCGAATAGCCCCAAAACAACCAAGAAGCCTGCTCTCCCTTTTTCGGAGAACAGGCTCTTATTTTGATTGCATTGTTTGGGTTTATCGACTCGGGCGGACTATCTGCGTTACCTGCATGGGACGCCCCTCCAGACAGACAATCCACTCCGCCGCTGCCTGTGCTTCCTTCGCATCATGGGTGATAAAAAAGCCGGGCGCATCCGCTGTCTGTCGGCGAATCAGCTCAAGCGCAGTCGCCGCCGCTTGCTCATCCAGACCCTTGAGCGGCTCATCCAGCAGATAAACGACCTCTTTGCACTGCTGTCCGTAAGCCAGCGCCCGTGCAATCGCAACCCGCCGCTTCATTCCACCCGACAGCTCGGCAGGAAGGGCATCCTCCCAGCCGGACAATCCCAGCTTGCGAAGAAACTCTCCTGCCAGCGGCTGATGCACCCGGTCCAGCACCAGTGCAACATTTTGCTCGGCGCTCAAGCCCGGAATCAATCGGTCCTCCTGAAACACGAAGGCAGGTTTTTTCCCTTCCAGCCCGATTACCCTGCCGCTGTCCGGGCGAAGCAGTCCGCCGATGACCCGCAGCAGGGTGGTTTTGCCGCTTCCGGACGGCGCAAACAAACAGACCATCCCGCGGTCCGGCAGCTCCAGCGTCAGGTCCTGCATCACGGTCAAGCCCTCGTAGCGCACCGTCAGTCGCTCCAGCTTCATCCCTTCGCCCTCCTTGCCCGAGACCTGCTCAGTCTGCCCAGCAGCACTGTGACCAGTTTTTCCAGCAGAATGGACAGCAGGATGACCACCAGTGTCCACGCAAACAGGTCCTCCGTTTCCAGATAGATTTTTGCATCGTAAATCTGTCGTCCGATTGCCCGAACTGGTCTGCCCAGCACCTCCGCCGCGACCCCGGATTTCCAAGCCAGACCCAGTGCGCTGGTCAGAGCGGACAGCACAAAGGGTGCCAGCGCCGGCAAATAGCAGCAGCGAACAATCTTCCATCGGGACAGCGAAAATGCGTGCGCCATCTCCAACAGCTGACCATCCACCGCATCCAGCCCTTCCCGCACATTGTGGTAGACCACCGGCAGCACCATGATAAACGAGATGAGCGATGCCAAGGCGTCGCTTTCCACCCACACCAGTGCCAGAATGATAAAGGAGGCCACCGGGGTCGCCTTGAGAACCCCGAGCATCGGCCGTGCCAGAGCTTCCACCAGCTCAATTGCCCAAGCCGCCACAGCCAGCAGCGCTCCTGCGGTCACTCCCGTGATAAATCCAATCAGGATTCTCCGCAGAGAGCACAGCACCGTCTCCCAGAAGCTCCAAGTCGAACCCAGTTCCTTCAGACGGGCCAGCACCTGCAGCGGAGAAGGCAGCAGCAGCGGCACTCCAACCGCAGTCGAGGCCACCTGCCACAGCAGAAGCCAGAATAAAACCGCACCCAGCTGTACCGCCGGATGCCGACGATTTTGTTTAGTTCGCTCTCTTATAATAGAATCCTTCATCCGGGAGCTTTCCTCCTACCGACTTTGGATTAGCGTCCATCAGCACCTGCAAAAATCCTCCTGCCAGCTGCTGCATCTCATCGCCTTCGACAAAAACGATGTTGCACTCCGGGATCGCCTTTTGGGCGACTGCCGCCTTCATGATGTCGAAATGCTCCGCCAGCTCTGCGGCATGAGCCAGTCCATCTGTGCTATTCACAAATTCCACCGAGGTGCGGTACTCGTCCAAGAACCGATTCAGCGCCTCCGGATGCTCCTCAGCAAAGGCCTTGCGAACCACCACGCATCCCATCGTCAGGCCGCTTTCTCCGTCTACTGCGCGGTTCCACTCCTCTGTCAGGTCCAGTGCGACCCGAACCTTGTCGTTCTGCATCAGCACCGAGGTCACAAACGGCTGAGGCAGCAGCGCAACCTCCGCCTGACCCGAAGCCAACAGCGGCGGAATCTCCGAATGTTCGTCCAGATAGGTCACGGTCACATCCTCTCCGGGAGTGAGTCCATTTTTCTCCAGTACCAGATTCAGCGCATATTCCGGGGTAGAGCCTTGACCAGTCGCATAGATATTTTTTCCGGCAAGGTCTGCCACCGAATGGATGGTATCTCCTGCTTCCAGAACATAAAGGACACCCATCGTGTTCAGCGCCGCCAACTGCACCTGACCTTCGGTTTTGTTGTACAGCACCGATGCCAGATTGGTCGGAACCGCCGCAACATCCAGCTCGCCCGAGATGATTTTTCCAGTAATTTCGTCCGGTGCTCCTGCAAGGGTCACCTCGTACTGATTTGCACTTTCGCCCTGTTCATTTTGTTCCAGCAGTTCCACCATTCCCAGCGCTGTCGGGCCCTTGAGCGCCGCCAGACGGATTTGAATCGATTCGTCGGTTGTCGGTTCGTTTTTTTCAGCAGTTTTTTCGTCGGATTTTTCAGCAGGCTGCTCGGCAGATTGCTCGGTAGAAACCGCCTCCTCCTTTTGAGTCTCCGGTTTGTCCTTGCCTGTGCAAGCTGCCAAGGACAGGGTCATCGACAGCGCTGTCAGCACTGCCAGAATATTTTTCAGCTTCATCTGTTCTTCATCCTTTCTTGATTTCAGGGTCAATCATTTCCCGGGAAATAGCCTCGGTCAATCGAATCCATTTGCCCTCTCTGCGAATCATGCCTTGCTGTTCCAGATGCTCCACGGCACGGTAGAGCGAGGTTCGCCCCAGATTGAGCAGCTCGGCTAATCTGGACATCGGCAGCTCCCGACTGGTGCCATCCGGCTGTTGACGCAGATAGGACAGCAGGCTTTCCTCCGCACTCGGTGCAATAAAGCTGTCAATGCGCCGATTGAGAAACTGGATTCGTCCCGACAGAAACCGAATGTAATTGAGGGCAATCTGCGGGTACTGCACCATGATTTCCTGCATCGCTTCCATCGACAAAAACAAGACCTGACAGGCGGTTTTCGCACGGACGGTCGTGACATAGCGCTCCTGTGTGACAAACAGCGCCGCCGCTCCAAAGCACCGACCGGCATCCAGCTCATTGAGCAGGACTCCGTTTTCCTTTTCCACCACCACAATTCCCCGGGAAATAATTCCCAAAGAGCGTCGGTAATGCTCCGGTGTGTAGATGGTTTGGCCTTTTGCAAAGTCCTTGAGCTGCACCCGCTGTCCCGGCTCTGCCTTTTGCTGTTCCTCCAACAGAGCGCAGACCTCCTGCGGCGCAATCCCCTCAAACAGAACGCAGTCTGTCAGCCAGTGGTTTGCCTGTTCTGCCATGGTCATCCCTCTTTTCGCCCCGATTCCTTCAAAAACTGTTCTATTTGGTACAGTTTTTTCGTTTTTATTTTAACTTTTTCCCCTGTAAAAGTCAAGAAAAACTTTTGTGTACAAAAAAAGAAGGGCTTCCCTTTCCCAGCCTTTGGGATAGAAGCCCTTCTTCATGTTCTAATAATACCGGTCAAACGGAGCGTCCTCCTCCGCCTTTTCCCGCAGCTCGAACTCGCGGTCGATTTCGGCAAAGATATACTGATACATCTCCTTTGCCATCCGGTAAAAGTTTTTGACCATTTTATAGGTATACTCCCGTTCGATGTCCGCCGGGTACCTCGTCTCGATATAGCACTGGTTCAGGTCGGCACTTTCGTCAAACCACTGATGAAAACCCTTGTCGTATTTTTTGGCCTGACGGCACATCCAGGTCAGGTTGTGTCCGTCCACCAACACCCCCGACTTGAGCAGGATATAGGCCTTGAGCGCCTTTTCAATCGCCTGCTGGCAGTGAAAGGCAGACAGCCGATAGCAGCGGTCATCCTCCGACAGGATTTTGGCAGCAATCAAATCCTGACTGGAATGTTCCAGCCAGTCATAATATCGGCGGCTGTCCTTTGCATTGTGCATCCTGCTCCTATTTCCCATAGCGCACCCTGCCCCTCTGGTTGACCCGGGACGCAAAGGCATCCTTGTTGTTTTTCAGCTGTTCGAACTGTTCGTTGGTATACAGCAGAATATCGAATGGAATCTCGCTGTCCACCTCGTCAAAGATGCGGGTCAGCATCTTGCGCTTATCCGGGATTTCTCCCACGACGCACAGCTTGAAGGAGGTGAGCGCTCCATCCATGCTGTACTTGGTCCCATACTCGATGACCCGGGTCGGGGAGAACAGCTCCACAATTTTTTCCACCGTTTCTTCGATTACCTTGTCGTCGCGTTCGTCCATTGTTTTTTCCACCTTTCCCGGGGACACCCCTTACAGATAGTCGTTCGGGTCGATGTCGTCCAGAGTGTCCACTACAATGTTATCCCTTTTCACCGGCTTGGGCGGCAGCCCCCGGCGTTTTCTCCAACGGTTTTCTTTTTCCTCCTCGCTCAGTCCCTTGTCCATGCACAGCACAAACAGCACCAAGCTGACCACAAAGACGACTGCGCTGACGGTTGTTGTCCGCTCAAAATCAATCGGGCCATACTGGGTAAAGTCCGAATACTTCAGCTTGGCATCCACTCCCAGCACTGCGACCACCTCGCCCTGTGCATCCTCCAGCGGCAGGTAGGTGGTGATATAGCTGCCGTCCAAAATCTCGGGCACATAATCGGCTTTCCGTCTGCCCGCAAACTGCTCGCTGAGGATGGAGCGGCAGCGTCGGGTATAGCGCTCCTGGTCATACGCACTGGTGATTTGCTGATAGTCGGTTCCGGGCTGACGCTCCTTGCTGTAATCGGCATCTGCAAGGTAGGAGATGGTTCCATCCGTCCCCCGATACAGCAGATAGGCGCGGTCATATTCAAGCCGCTCCTTTGCCTGTGCAAGAAAGCCGCAGAGATTTTGGTAGAACACCGTCTCGTCCGGATAATCGATCAGGGCCTGAAGGCGCAGTCCGTTATAATATTCCAAGGACAGTGCCAGAGAGGTCGTCTCCGAAACGGACTGGCTGCCCAGCGTCTGAATCGCCTCTTTTTTTCGGTTGAGCGGCACCGCCACCGAAAGCACTGCCACCAATGCCGACAGAATCAGCACGGTCAGCAAAAAGCCCCGCACCCTTCTCGACGTCATCAGGCGGTTCAACATAGTTATCATTCCTTTTTTCTCCGTTATGATTTCACAAAAGACCCACGATTGCCTGTCTGTATGAGCCTATTATAGCATCTTTCCCAATATTACTCAATCAAAAACACAAGTTTTCCCCGTCGCCTGACCCCGCCTTGGAGGGGATGACGATGCGAAAACTTTGATTTCCCCCTTCTGTGCGATTGCGTCTGACCGCTTTTTTTGGTACAATAAGGGAAAATGGCATAGTGCTGAAAACCCTTCCGGCAAATTGGTGATGCCGCACAAGGCTGCCAGTCCATTCCCGGTCAATTCGGCAAAAAAATCAGAGATTCCATGAAAGGTAAGATGATCAACATGAGCGTTAATTCTCAGCTGTTAAGACAAATTCCAAAGGTGGACGAGCTTCTGCGTCATCCGCGTTTAGCCTCCCTCTCCTGCCAGCACACCATCCTCACCGAAACGGTTCGCGAGGTCATTGACTCGATGCGTCAGGCCATCCTTGCCGGAGAGGAACCTTCCCTCCAGCTGGACTCCCTCTGCGATGAGGTCGAGCGTCTGGTCCAGAAGAAAACAACCATGAACCTGCACCCGGTCATCAATGCGACCGGCATCGTACTGCACACCAATCTGGGCCGTGCCAAGCTGAGCACCGCCGCAGTACAGGCAATCCAGAGCGTCGCTCAGGATTATAACACACTGGAATACAATCTGGAGAAGGGCAGCCGCGGCAGCCGTTACTCCCATGTCGAACAGCTCATCTCCAAGCTGACCGGCGCAGAGGATGCAATGGTCGTCAACAACAACGCCGCTGCTGTCATGCTGGTGCTGAGCACCATGGCTCGCGGCAAGGAGGTCGTCACCTCCCGTGGTGAGCTAGTCGAAATCGGAGGCGCCTTCCGTGTACCGGAAATCATGTCGCAGAGCGGCGGCACTCTGGTCGAGGTCGGCACCACCAACAAGACCCATCCTTCCGACTATGTCCGCGCTGTCACCGAAAACACCGGCGCCTTCCTCAAGGTTCATACCAGCAACTTTAAAATCGTCGGCTTCTCCGAGGAGGTTTCTCTGGAGGAGATGGTTCGTCTGGGTCACGAGCGCAACATCCCGGTCATCTATGACCTCGGCTCGGGCGCTATGGTTCGTCTGGAGGACTACGGCATCCTCGATGAGCCAAACGTGCTGGACGCGATGAAGTCCGGTGCAGACATCATCAGCTTCTCCGGCGACAAGCTGCTCGGCGGACCACAGGCCGGCATCATCATTGGCCGCCGCGAGTACATCGAAGCGATGAAGAAGAACCCGCTCACCCGCGCTTTCCGAATTGACAAGCTCACCCTTGCCGCTCTGGAAGCTACCCTGCGGGAATATCAGGACCCGGCACAGGCCATCCAGAACAACCCAACCCTGCGGATGATCACCGCCACGATGGAAACTCTGGTTCCAAAGGGCGAGCAGCTTCTGGCAGAGCTTCAGCGCACCTGCGACGGCAGCTACACCGTAGAGCTGACCGAGGACTTCGGTCAGGTTGGCGGCGGCTCAGTTCCGACCCAGATGATTCGCAGCTCGGTGGTTGCTGTCGAGCCGACCCTCGTTTCGCCGGATGTGCTGGAGCAGCGTCTGCGCCGCATCTCTCTCCCAATCATTGCCCGCATCTCCAAGGACCGTCTGCTGCTGGATGTCCGCACCATTGAGGAGCATCACTTCTCCTATATCGCAGAGAGCATCCGCGACTGCTGCCAGAAATAGTTCCCTTCCCGAATAACCACATCACCTGAAAGAAGAAGGACTGAGCATGAAAAATATTATCATCGGTACCGCCGGCCATGTCGACCACGGAAAAACCGCCCTGATCAAGGCGCTGACCGGCATCGAAACCGACCGTATCAAAGAAGAAAAGAAGCGCGGTATCACCATCGAGCTGGGCTTTGCCTACCTCGACCTGCCCGACGGCGAGAAGGCCGGCATCATCGATGTGCCCGGCCATGAAAAATTCGTCAAGAATATGCTGGCAGGTGCGGGCGGTATCGACCTTGCCCTGCTGGTGGTTGCTGCGGACGAGGGCTTTATGCCGCAGACCCGCGAGCATCTGGGAATCCTCTCCCTGCTGAATATCTCCGAGGGCATCATCGTCATCACCAAGAAGGACATGGTGGACGACGACTGGCTGGAGGTTGTCTGCGAGGATGTCCGCAGCGAGGTCAAGGGAACCTTCCTAGAAAACGCTCAAATCATCCCGGTCTCCTCCTACACCGGAGAAGGCATCGAGCAGCTGAAAACTGCCATCTTTGAGCTCATCGACCAGAACACCCAAATCAAAAATCTGGACATCCCGTTCCGCATCCCGGTTGACCGCATCTTCTCGGTCGAGGGCTTTGGCACCGTCATCACCGGCACCCTCATCGAGGGCCGGATGAAGATCGGCGACCCGGTCACCATCTACCCTTCCCGCATCGAGAGCCGTGTCCGCAATCTTCAGGTTCACTCCCACGATGTCACCGAGGCCTATGCCGGACAGCGTGTTGCGGTCAATCTTGCCGGTCTGAAAAAGACAGACCTCAACAAGGGCGACGTGGTTGCTGTGCCGAACTCGATGCACACCACCATGATGATCGACATCAAGCTCAACATCCTGCGTGACTGTGAGCGTGAAATCCTCAACGGAACCCGCCTGCATCTCTATCACGGTGCGCGGGATGTTCTGTGCAAGGTCATCCTGCTGGACCGCGACAGCATCAGCGCAGGCGAAAGCTGCTATGCCCAGCTGCGTCTGGAGGAGGAGATTGCCGTCAAGACCGGCGACCGCTTTGTTCTGCGCTTCTATTCCCCGCTCGAGACCATCGGCGGCGGTGTCATCCTCGACTCCAACCCCTTCAAGCACAAGCGCAACGACCCTGCTGTGCTGGAATCGCTGCACATCAAGGAAAGCGGCTCGGACAAAGAAAAAATTAGCGCCGCTCTGCACGACTATTCCTCCCGCTTCGAGACACTGGACTTCCTTCAGGTGCAGACTGCCATTCCAAAGGAACAGTTCGACCAGCAGATTCAAAAGCTGCTCAAGGACAAAACCGCCTTCCGGGTCAGCGACAGCATTGTGATTCACAGCGACTACCTGACCCACCTCAAAGACACCGCTGTTCGTCTGCTGAGTGCGTACCATCAGGAAAATCCGCTTCGGGATGGTATGAAGAAGGACGAGTTCCGCAGCAAGTTCCTGCACTTTGATGATATTGCCGTCATCGACAAGATTACCGATTCGCTGGTCAACCGCAAGTTCCTCAAGTATGTCAACGGCTGTGTCGCTCTGGCAGACTTTGAGGTACAGAAGGACGACAATCTCGAGGAGATTGAGGCTGCATTCCGCGAGGGCGGCTTCTCTCCGGAATCTCCGGACCAGATTGCAACCCGTTTTCCAAAGGTCAAAAACTACCGTCAGGTTGTGGAATCTCTGGTCAACACCGGCCGTCTTGTGCGGGTCGAGGACAAGATTCTGCTGCACGTCGATTACTACGAAAAAGCCCTGTCGATGGCCAAGGAGCACATCGCACAAAACGGACAGATTACACTGGCAGAGATGCGCGACCTGATGGGTGCTTCGCGCAAGTTTGCCGTAGCTGTTCTGGAATACTGGGACCGCCGCAACATCACCAAAAAGGTCGGCGACGCCCGCGTTCTCAAATAAAACCAATAGCAAAAAACATCCAGTCTTGCGAAAGACTGGATGTTTTTGTTTTGGGCAATCATTTCCCGGGAAATGATCTTCGTTTCCGGAATGATATTTCCTGGGAAAGCAAAATGCCCCGACAGACCGCAGTCTGCCGGGGACTTGTTCTGGCGGGAATGTGTGGGAATTGAACCCACCTATGCAGCTACTAACTACAATTACTGGTTTTGAAGACCAGAGGGCACACCAGCACCCATCCACTCCCAAATGCTAGGATAGTATAGCACAAAGGAAATTGCTTTGCAAGCAATTTCCTTTCTCCCACATCCATGATTGTGATGTTGCATAATTCCAACGGCGGATGTCGTCCTTTTTTTATTCTTCTCTTCCCAACTGTTCAGACAAGAGACAGCCCGAACAAACATTTGTCCGGGCTGTCTGATAAGGCCTTGTGTTTTTTTCTTAGTGGAACTGAGAGTGATACATTCCAGCATAAACGCCACCTTGCTGCATTAGTTGCTCATGGCTGCCCTGCTCCACAATATCGCCGTGCTGCACCACCAGGATGGTGTCCGCGTTCTGCACGGTGGAAAGACGGTGGGCAATCACAAAGCAGGTGCGGTCCTGCATCAGCTCCCGCATCGCGGACTGAATCTGCTGCTCAGTGCGGGTATCGACATTGGAGGTCGCCTCGTCCAGAATCAGCATCTTGGCATCGGAGAGCATCGCGCGGGCGATGGTCAGCATCTGCTTTTGTCCCTGCGAGATATTCATGCCGTCCTCGGTGATGACGGTGTCATACCCGTCCGGAAGCTGCATGATGTAGCTGTGAATCTTCGCCGCTTTGGCCGCCTCGATGACCTCTTCTCTGGTGGCTCCCGGACGGCTGAAGGCGATATTTTCATAAATGGTTCCATAGAACAACCAAGTGTCCTGCAAAACCATCGTGTAGGCCGCTCGCAGGCTTTTCCGGGTAATGTCCCGGCTGTCGTGTCCGTCCATCCGGATGCTGCCCGATTGCGGGTCATAAAACCGCATCAGCAGGTTAATGATGGTGGTCTTGCCGGCACCGGTTGGGCCGACGATTGCCACCAGGCTTCCGGGCTTGGCGTGCAGGCTCAGGTCATGGATGATGGTCTTGTCGGGGTCATAGCCAAAGTGGATATGCTCCATCTGGACATCCCCTTGGACATCGGTAAGCTCCAGCGCCTGCGGTGCATCTGCCGGCTCCGGTTCCTCGTCGATGAGTCGAAAGACTCGTTCTGCCGCAGAACAGGCCGATTGCAGCTCGCTGATGATGTTTGCCATCTCGTTGATTGGGCCGGAAAACTTACGCGAGTACAGCACGAAGGAGGACAGGTTGCCCAAAGAGATACTGCCCCGCAAAAAGAGAAGCGCGCCAAAAACGCTGATGAGCGCCAGCGAGAGGTTGTTGATGGCATTGACCGACGGGCCGACCGTACTTCCGTAATAGTCCGCCTTGTAGTAGGCCTGCACCGCTTCCTCATTTTTGGCGTCGAATCTCCCAATCATGGTTTCTTCCTGATGATAGGCCTTGGTGGTCTTTTGGCCGGAGATGATTTCCTCGACCAAGCCGTTGAGCTCACCGAGCTTTGCCGAACGGCGGCTGAACAGCGGACGGATGGTGCGGGTTCGATAGCGGATGAACAGCACCGAAATCGGCACAGTCACCACGAACACCACAATCAGCGGCGGAGAGATGGTCAGCATCATGCCCAGTGAACCGAGCACCATGATGGAGCTTGCCGCAATCTGCAAGAAGTCGTTGGACAGCGACGAGGTCACGGTATCAATATCATAGGAAACCCTGCTGATGATGTCGCCGGTCTGGTGTCCGTCGAAGAAGCGCACCGGCAGGTCAACCAGCTTGTTGAACAAATCCGCACGAAGCTGATAGGCGACCCGCTGGCTGAGCTTGACCATCAGCACCGACAGCAGATAAGCCATCACCGACGAAATCAGGTAGAACAGCAGCATCAAAGCGCAGTAGGAGAAAATCCGCTGGAAATCCGCCTCTCCCGGGCCGGTACCAATGGCATCGATGGCAAAGCCGGACAGCATCGGGCCCAGCAGAGCCAGCAGGTTGCCGGTCACGGTGAGCACAATCGCTCCCAGCGCCATCCAGCGGTGGCGCATCATATATCCCAGCAGCCGCAAGATCACCTGACGGCGATTCTTTTTGCGGCCTTCGGAGCCGTCCTTTTTATTCGGTTCGTTTGGTATCATCCAAAATCCCCTCCCATCTGCGATTCACTGATCTGTCGATACACCTCACAATGCTCCATCAGCTGCTCGTGGGTTCCGTAGCCGATGGATTTTCCATCCTCCAGCACAAGAATGTGGTCTGCCTGCAGAATCGAGCTGATGCGCTGTGCGATGACAATGGTGGTCATGCCGGAGTAATCTTCCCGCAGAGCCTGCCGCAGCATCGAATCGGTCTTGTAGTCCAAGGCACTGGAGGAATCGTCCAGCACCAAAATCTCGGAATTGCCTGCCAGCGCGCGTGCCAACAGAACCCTCTGCTTCTGTCCGCCACTGAGGTTGGTTCCGCGGGCGGTCACCATATGCTCCATGCCCTCCGGCAGACCGTTGATAAATTCCATCGCCTGTGCGCTCTCCGCCGCCTTGTAAATCTGCTCCTCTGAAAGCCCCCGTCCAAAGTCGATGTTGGCGCGGATGGTATCGGCAAACAGCACATCATTCTGAAAGACGACGCCGAACTTCTGGTGCAGCTCCTCCGAAGGGATGGTGTCCACTGGGCGTCCGCCGATGCGGATATCGCCCGAGGAGCGCTCATACAGTCGCATGAGCAGGTTGACGATGGTGGTCTTGCCGGCACCGGTCGCACCGATGATACCCAGCGTCTCTCCTTTTTTCAGCCGGAACGAGATGTGGGAAAGGTTGTCGCTGATGCCCTTGTAGGAAAAGCTGACATCCTCAAAGACGATGTGCTCCTCCTCCTGCTTCGGGGCGGTATCGTTCAGCAGCAGGTCCTCGGGCGCACGAAGCACCTCATCGATTCTGGCAGCCGAAGCGCTGCCACGGGAATACATGACGAACATCCTCGTGACCGAAAGCATCGCATTGAGGATGATGGTGAAGTACGAAAGGAAGGCGATGATGGTTCCCGGCTGGATCATGCCGCTGTTGACCCGCCATGCACCCACCAGAATCACCAGCGTCAAGCCGGTATTCAACAGCAGGTTCATCATCGGGTTGGTGATGCCCATGGTGATGGCAGCCTTGCTCTCCCGACGGACAACCTCTCGGTTGACCTGTGCAAAATGCTCCTTTTCCTGCTCGGTCTTGGACAGTGCCTTGATGATGCGGATGCCGGTGATATTCTCCCGCACCGTCCGAACCATCACATCGACGCCCTGCTGTAATTTGGTGTACATCGGGATGCCCCTGCGGGACACCAGCCACACCACCAGCGTGATAAACGGCAGCACCGAAACCATCACCAGCGTCAGCACCGGCTCCAAGGTCAGGGTGACTGCGATTCCTCCAATCAGCAGAATCGGCGCACGCACACCCAGACGCTGCATCATGCCGATGACCTGATTGACATTGTAGGTGTCGGTGGTCAGTCTGGACTCCAGCGACGGGATGGAAAAGTAGTCAATCTGCCGACTGGACAGATAGGAAATCTTTTGAAATAGGTCATGCCGCAGCGAGCGCGTGGTCTCGCGGGCGACCGCCGATGCCATTCGATTGGCAATGACATTGGTTACCAGAGCCAGAGCCGCTGACAAAACCATCAGCCCGCCCCATATCAAAATCTTTTTCACACTGCGCTCCGGCACCACATAGTCCAGAATATAGGACAGCATCCACGGAATCATCAGGTCCATGGTGGTTCCGAAAAATTTAATCACCAGCCCGATTGTCATCTTGGGGACATGGGGCTTTAAATAGGGGAAGATGGGTCTCACGGCTGTCTCTCCTTTCCGCGGAGTGTCTCCTGCGCCGCCTCATTGGCTCGGGCAGTGATTTTCTCTATCGCACGTTCCAGAATCTCGCGCTCCTCCTGCGTGAGCGGCTCCAACAGATACTCGTTCCACTCCCGCATCACCTGACGCGCCCGAGGCAGCAGCTGCTCCATCCGTTCGGTCGGATAAACCCGCCAGATTCGCCGGTCCTGCTCATCCTGCTTGCGGACAATCAAGCCTTCCTTCTCCATCGCCGCCAGCTGACGGGTGACGTTGCTGCGGTTGACGCAGATTTCTCGAGCCAGCTTTTCCTGGGAAATGCCCGGCTCCCGACAGATATGTAAAATATATGGGTGCTGGCACTGGTTCAATCCGTCATCCCGCAGGCGGTTGTTGTAGACCACTCCGGTCGTGCGGTAGATTCGGCTGATATACTTCATGATTCCGTTCATTCTGCTGCTCCTCCCTCTTTTCGGTTTACCGTTGCATCTGCAACAGTTGCAGATGCAATAGTTGCAGATGCAACTATTTGTTTTTCAGTATAGACCTTCCATTTTCAAAAATCAAGTATCTTCCTTTCCAGAAAAACAAAAAATCTTTTGTGAAAAACGCGCAGAGCACCTTTCGATTTTATTTTTCCGGATACCAAAAAATCCCCTTTGTTTACCTGAACTCATGCAGACAAACGAGGGGGATTTCTCATTCTTTTGTTGTTTTGATTCCCGAAAAATTCCCGGGAAATAGAAAGAAGCCGGGAAATTTCTGCCGGAAATTATGCCCAAGTCAGGATGGCTTCCACCAGAAATGCATTGCATCCCGGCAGATTTCGGTCATAGTAAGCTTGAAAGCGTTCATCCGCCAGATACATCTGCGCCAGACCTCGATGTGCCTGCGGAGAATAGGACTTCCAGCTTCCCTGAAGCCATTCCCGGTGCAACTCCATGATTTTCTTTCCGACCGGCTCGGCCGGCTGACTGCCGCTGTGGACCACCGACTCCAATTCAGACAAAATCTCCTGCTCCAATTGCTGGTAATAAGCCGCTTCGGGTTCCGTCCAGCTCATCACCTTGCTGTTTGCATCGTCCACTGCCTGATTTCCGTATCTGCTGCGCGCCTCGTTCCCGTACTTTTTCTCGTTTTCCTCAATCCGGTTCCGTTTAAATGCTTCAAATTTTTGCTGTATTCCCATCGTTCCTTCTCCTTTTTGTTCTGCTATAGTCCTCTTCACCGTTTCAATCAGAGCGCTGAGCCGCTCCTGCTGTTGGGACAGCGCCTTTAAATGCTCCTGCAAAGCACTCTGAATATCAAAATCCGGCTGGGTCACGATTTGCCGGATCGTTGCTAAATCCAGTTCCCGTTCCCGGTAAAACAAAATCTGCTGCAACAGGTCAACCTCCTGCTGACCATAGTACCGATAGCCGGACTCCTCCACCCGGCTTGGATGCAGCAAACCAATCTGGTCATAATATCGCAGGGTTCTTGTGCTGACCCCAGCCAGCTCTGCCAGTTGGCGAATCCCATACTCCATGTTACAGCCTCCTTTCCCTGTCTGAAAACAGTGTATCAGTTGACGCAGCGTCAATGTCAAGAATTTTTTTCAATCAATCCCGGATACAAAAAAAATCCCGGACAGGATTGTCCGGGATGAAATGGGAAATAGCAAAAAAGTTCTGGATGAAAATTCATCCAGAACTTTTTGGTGGGCGAGGGTGGATTCGGACCACCGAAGTCACTGACAACAGATTTACAGTCTGCCCCCTTTGGCCACTCGGGAACTCGCCCTTATTGAATTGGAAATTTAGTGGAGCTGGTGGACGGACTTGAACCCCCGACCTGCTGATTACAAATCAGCTGCTCTACCAACTGAGCTACACCAGCA
>URFD01000012.1 GCA_900547015.1 uncultured Oscillospiraceae bacterium
GTTTTGCAAGCGTGACTATGGAATATCGCTTGCGGCTTTTTGGGGGCAGGCCGTCAGGCACCCTTATTTTGAGAATCTGGGAGGTTGTTATCATGAAACGGGAAGGACAAATCAGTGTCAATTCCAAGAATATGTTTCCTATCATCAAAAAATGGCTGTATTCGGACAAGGATATTTTCCTCAGAGAGATTGTTTCCAACAGCTGCGATGCCATCAAGAAGCTGAGCAGTCTGCGCGGAATCGGTCAGGCTCCGCAGGAGGACGGCTGGCAGCCAAAGGTTATCGTTACCATCGACAGCGAGAAGAAGCAGTTGATTGTTTCCGATAACGGAATCGGCATGACCGAGGACGAGGTAGAGCGCTACATCACACAGGTGGCATTTTCCGGTGCAGAGGAATTTTTGGAGAAGTACCGCGAAAAGAGCGAGGAGAGCGCAGGCATCATCGGCCACTTCGGCTTGGGCTTCTACTCGGCTTTCATGGTTTCGTCCACAGTGGAGATTGAAACTCTGTCCTATCAGGAGGGCGCAAAGCCGGTTCACTGGGTTTCTGCCGGAGAGGACAGCTATGAAATCGAGGATGGCACCCGCACCGAGCATGGCACCACCATCATCATGAACATCTCCGAAGAGGAAGAGGAATTTTTGCAGGAGAGCCGGATTCGGGAAATCCTCAACAAATACTGCCAGTTTATGCCGTATGAAATCTATCTGAATCCGCACGACGAGGAGCGTCCGGTCTATGACAAGGACGGAAATGTGGAGAAGAACGAGGACGGCACCGACAAGACAAGAATCGTCAAACCGCTGCCGGTCAACGATACCCATCCGCTCTGGCTCAAGGCACCGAAGGACTGCACCGATGAGGAGTACAAGGCGTTCTATCAGAAGGTGTTCATGGACTTCAACGAGCCGCTGTTCTGGATTCACCTGAATGTGGACTATCCGTTTAACCTCAAGGGCATCCTCTATTTCCCGAAGCAGACCAACAAGCTGGAGGTTGTGCCCGGTCAGGTCAAGCTGTTCAGCAATCAGGTCTTTGTAGCGGACAACATCAAGGAAATCATCCCGGAATTTCTGCTGCTGCTCAAGGGCGTCATCGACTGCCCGGATATGCCGCTGAATGTATCGCGCAGCTTTTTGCAGAACGACGGCGAGGTTCAGAAGATTGCCCAGCATATCACCAAGAAGGTCTCGGACAAGCTGCACCAGATCTTTAAAAACGAGCGGGAAAACTATGAGAAATATTGGAACGACATCTCGGCCTTCATCAAGTTCGGCTGCCTGAAGGATGAGAAGTTCTACGACAGAATGAAGGACATCATCCTGCTCAAGACCATCGACGGAGAGTACAAGACCCTTGAGGAATATCCAAAGACCGACGAAAACAAAATCTACTATGTGACCGACGAGAACTTGCAGGCGCAGTATATCGCCATGTTCCGCGAAAACGGACTGACTGCGGCGGTGCTGACCCACATGATTGACCCGCACTTCATCAGCCTGCTCGAATACAAGAATCCGGACCAGCTCAAGTTCCTGAGAATCGACTCCGATTTGGGCGATGCGCTCAAGGTTGACCAGTCCGAGGACGCAAAGAAGGCGGGAGAGGAGCAGAGCAAGGAGCTGATTGACTGCTTCAAGACCTATCTGGGCGACGAGAAGCTGGAATATCAGGTGGAGAGTCTGAAGGCAGTCGGCACACCGGCTGTTATCCTGCTGTCCGAGTATGCCCGCAGAGTACAGGACATGACCCGCGCACTGGGCGAGAGCTTTGCGGGACAGAATCAGGTAACGCTGGTCATCAACAGCGAGAACCCGGTCGTTCAAAGCATCCCGACCCTGCCGAAGGAGGACCAGGAGCTGGTTTGCCGCCACATCTATGATTTGGCGATGCTGGCACACCGTCCGCTCAGCGCAGAGCAGATGCAGGCTTTTGTCGCAAGAAACGTCAAGATTCTGGAGCTGCTGACCAAACAGGAAAGCAAATAACCGAAATCCAAGCCGGGGAAGGAGAGAGTGACCATGACCGAACAGGAAACCAGACTGCGTGAGCTGATTGAGCAGAGCCACCGCATCGTCTTTTTTGGCGGAGCGGGGGTGTCCACCGAGTCAAATGTGCCGGATTTTCGCAGCGACGAGGGACTGTATGCCGCAAATCAGCAGAGGGTCTATCCCTACCCGCCGGAGACGATGCTCAGCCACAGCTTCTTTGAGCGGAATCCCGAGCTGTTTTATCAGTTCTATTTTGACAAGATGGTTTACCCGGAGGCAAAACCGAACCCGGCGCATCTGGCTTTGGCCCGTCTGGAACAGCGGGGCAGGCTGATGGCAGTGGTCACCCAGAACATCGACGGCCTGCACCAGATGGCAGGCAGCAAGCGGGTGTATGAGCTGCACGGCAGTGTCCACCGCAACACCTGTCTGCACTGTGGAAAGCACTATTCGCTGGAACAGATGCTCCAATGGAAGGGAAACGGCATCCCAAGGTGCAGCTGCGGCGGTGTCATCAAGCCGGATGTCGTGCTGTATGAGGAAAGTCTGGACGAAACTGTTCTGAGAAATGCCATCCGCAGCATCGAGGCAGCCGACCTGATGATTGTGGGAGGCACCTCGCTGGCGGTTTATCCGGCGGCAGGGCTTCTGCAATACTACGGCGGCACCGAGCTTGTGCTGATTAACAAGACCCGAACCCCCTATGACCGCAGGGCTTCGCTGGTGATTCGGGAGCCAATCGGTCAGGTGCTGGATGCAGCGGTCCCAAGATAGGGCTGGGATTTTGGATCAAAATTTCCGAAGATTCGGGCGCACAGGGCAAAACGGTGGCGAAATCCAAAAAAATTGCCTTGACGAAGCGGGTCCGAGAGGTTACAATGAAAGGGAACTTTAACGGACAGAAAGGAAATCGGAAACCATGAAAGCCAGAATTCCAAAACACAGAGAATTTGTAATCAACCTGGAAAAAACAGCAGAGGAGCGCCGCGACGAGTGCTGGGAAAAGCTGGAAGCTATCCTGGAGGATTACAAAAAAGAGGGCAAATCGGTCTACACCCCATCCTTCATCGAGGATAACGAGGAGAAGGTCAAGGCTTTGCAGGCTGAGTATGGGTTTGAATACACCATCGAGCTCAAGTAAAAAAAGAGAAGCAGCAGGAGAGCGGCAGTTTCGGTCAGCTTTTTCTGCTGCTTTTTTCCATATCGGAGATTGTCTGACAAGGTTTGCCCTGACCCCAATCGGCGCCGATGCAGAATTTTTAAAATAGACACAATTTATTTAAAGAAACCCTGCCGGAAGGTTTGACAAAATAGGGGCAGGGGAGGTACAATAACATAGATATGCTGCCGGTTGTTTTCATATAGAAATGCTTTCTGAATAAAAAGCTGCTCCGGCGGACAAAAAACAGTTTTCCCACACAGGCCCTGTGCGGCGGCAGACGCTGCTCCGCAGGTCCCTTTTGAAATAAATGAGGTGTAAAAGATAAATGGGATTGATGGATAAAATCTTCGGAACCTATTCCGAACGAGAACTCAAACGAATCTACCCGATTCGTGACAAGGTGCTGGCGCTCGATGAGCAGTACAGCAAGATGAGCGACCAGGAGCTGAAAGCAATGACCCCGAAGCTCAAGGAGCGTCTGGCAAACGGAGAAACGCTGGACGACATCCTGCCGGAGGCATTTGCAACCTGCCGTGAGGCTGCATGGCGTGTTCTGGGACTCAAGCACTTCCCGGTTCAGATCATCGGTGGTATCGTGCTGCATCAGGGACGCATCGCCGAGATGAAAACCGGTGAAGGTAAAACCCTGGTAGCAACCCTGCCGGTCTACCTGAACGCACTGACCGGAAAGGGCGTCCATGTCGTTACCGTCAACGATTACCTTGCAAAGCGTGACTCGGAGGAGATGGGCAAGGTTTACCGCTGGCTGGGCCTGACCGTCGGTCTGGTCATCCACGACATCGAGCCTTCGGACAGACAGAAGGCATACAATTCCGATATTACCTACGGAACCAACAACGAGTTCGGTTTCGACTATCTGCGTGACAACATGCAGATTTATAAAGAGAACCGTGTTCAGCGCGGACACTACTATGCCGTAGTCGACGAGGTTGACTCCATCCTCATCGATGAAGCCAGAACCCCTCTGATCATTTCCGGCCGCGGCGACAAGTCCACCGACCTGTACAAGGTGGCAGACCGCTTTGCCCGCACCCTGAAGATGTACAAGGTCAAGGAGCTGGATGACAAGGAAGAGCACGACGATGTCATCGATGCAGACTACATCGTGGACGAAAAGGCTAAGACTGCAACCCTGACCAAAGCAGGTGTCAAGAAGGCAGAGGCATACTTCGGTCTGGAAAACCTGATGGATATGGAAAACTCGACCATCCAGCATCACATTAATCAGGCCATTAAGGCACACGGAACCATGCACCGCGACATCAACTACGTTGTTAAGGACAACGAGGTTATGATCGTTGACGAGTTCACCGGCCGTATCATGAACGGACGCCGTTACAGCGAGGGTCTGCATCAGGCAATCGAGGCAAAAGAGGGCGTTGAGGTCAAGCGCGAGTCCAAGACTCTGGCAACCATCACCTACCAGAACCTGTTCCGTATGTATGAAAAGCTCTCCGGTATGACCGGTACTGCGATGACCGAGGAGCAGGAGTTCCGTGAAATCTACGGCATGGACGTAATCGAGATTCCGACCAACAAGCCGGTCATCCGTAAGGACCTGTCCGACGTCGTTTACAAGACCGAAAACGGCAAGTTCAATGCCGTTGTTGAGCAGGTCAAGGAGTGCCACGAGAAGGGCCAGCCGGTTCTGGTTGGTACCGTTTCCATCGAGACCTCGGAGCGACTGAGCGCACTGCTCAAACGCCACGGCATCCAGCATCAGGTGCTCAATGCGAAGTACCATGAGAAGGAAGCAGAAATCGTTGCACAGGCAGGTCAGTACGGTGCGGTTACCATCGCAACCAACATGGCAGGCCGTGGTACCGATATCATGCTCGGCGGTAACGCAGAGTATCTGGCAAAGAACCAGATGAGAAAAGAAGGCTACTACGAAAATCTGATTGTCGAGGCGACCGGCTTCGGCGATACCGACGATGAGGAAATCATCGAGGCACGCAAGCGCTTTACCGAGCTTGCCCACGAGTTTAAAGAGAAGCTGCGTCCGGAGGCAGAGAAGGTCAAGGAGGCAGGCGGTCTGTTCATCGTTGGTACAGAGCGTCATGAATCCCGCCGTATCGACAACCAGCTGCGCGGACGTTCCGGCCGTCAGGGAGACCCGGGCTGCTCAAGATTCTACCTGTCTCTGGAAGATGACCTCATGCGTCTGTTCGGCGGTGACCGCATCAACGCAATGATGGATTCTCTGAAGATCGACGAAAATATGCCGATTGAAAACAGAATCCTGACCAGCACCATCGAGAATGCACAGAGCAAGATCGAGGGCCGCAACTTTGGCATTCGTAAGAACGTTCTCCAGTTCGACGACGTTATGAACAAACAGCGTGAGATCATCTACGCTCAGCGCAACAAGGTTCTGGACGGCGAGGACTTGAAGGATTCCATCATGGCAATGATGGACGAAACAGTTGATTCGGCAGTTGCAATGTATCTGCCGGAGGGAGTCGAGCCTGAAAACTGGAATCTGGAGGGCTTCCGCAACTACTTTATCGGAATCATCGCCGCAGACCTGCTCGAGGTCGAGGACGAGGATCTGAAGAAAATCGACAGAAAAGAGCTGGCTGACAAGATTAAAGAGCGTGTTCACCAGCTGTATGCAAAACGCGAGGAGGAGCTCGGGGAGAATATCACCCGCGAGCTGGAGCGTGTGGTTCTGCTCAAGCAGGTTGATACCAAGTGGATGGACCACATCGACGCGATGGACGAGCTCAAGAAGGGCATCTCCCTGCGTTCCTACGGTCAGAAGGACCCGGTTGTTGAGTATCGAATCGAAGGCTTTGATATGTTCGATGAGATGATTGCTGGCATCCGGGAGGAGACCGTCAAGATTCTGCTGCTGGCTCCGTTCCGCAAACCGGGTGCAAACCAGGTTCAGGAGGCGCCAAAGCGCGAACAGGTTGCAAAACCGACTGCGACCAGCTCGGACGGCACCGTTGCTCCGGCAACCATCAAGCGTCAGGGCAAAAAGGTCGGCAGAAACGACCCATGTCCGTGCGGAAGCGGCAAGAAGTATAAAAACTGCTGCGGCAGATAATAGAGCGCGATAGAGCGAGCTGTCGCACGGCTGTATGGAAGAAACACCGGAAGTGAAAAAAGTCTGAAAAGGGTCTTGATTTGCTTCCGGTTTCTTTTTTATCATCATGTTACGATTTATTTAGTAAAAATTTAACAATCTGAGCGGAACAATTCAGGAGGCGTATCAAAGATGAACATTACAGACGACCGCATCAAGTTTCTGCGCCTGCTGTCGGAAAAATATCCGACCAGACAGCAGGTGTGCACCGAGATCATCAACTTGCAGGCCATCCTCAATCTGCCTAAAGGCACCGAGCATTTCATGAGCGACCTGCACGGCGAGTACGAAGCGTTCTACCACATCCTCAACAATTCAGCCGGTGTCATCCGGGAAAAGGTGGACATAGTGCTGAGCTCCAGATTGACCCCGAAGGAGCGTTCCAGCCTGTGTACCCTGATCTATTATCCGGAGGAAAAGCTGGATAAGATTCGGGAGGAGGGACGCGCGACCGAGGAATGGTACCGCTTTACCCTGCAAACCCTGATTGACCTTGCCAAGGTGCTGTCCTCCAAATACACCCGTTCCAAGGTCAGAAAGGCGATGCCGCCGGAATACAGCTACATCATCGATGAGCTGCTGCACGCACAGCCCGACGAGGACAACAACCAGCTGGTTTACCACAAGAAGATTATCGACACCATCCTCAAGCTGGATGCCGGTGAGGACTTCATCACGGCGCTGACCAGCCTGATCAAGCGTCTGGCGGTCGACCACCTGCATATTGTGGGAGACATCTTCGACAGAGGCGAGCGTCCGGATGCTATCATCAATATGCTGATGACCCACCATTCGCTGGACATTGAGTGGGGCAACCACGACATTCTGTGGATGGGAGCTGCCTGCGGCAGTCAGGCGTGCATCGCTTCGGTGGTTCGCAACTGTCTGTCCTACAACAACATCTCGGTGCTGGAACAGGGCTACGGCATTAGCCTGCGTCCGCTGGTGCTGTTTGCAGAAAAGATGTATCCGGAGGAGGACCCGAACAAGGCAGCCCGCAAGGCCATCTCCATCATCCTGTTTAAGCTGGAGGGCCAGATTATCCGGCGCAACCCGGACTACGGCATGGAGGGCCGCCTGCTGCTGGACAAGGTGGACTTTGACAATGCCACCATCGAGCTGGATGGAACGGTCTATGAGCTCAGCGAAAAGGAATGGCCGACCATCAACCGCAACGACCCCTATTCGCTCGACCCGATGGAGCGCGAAATCATGGACGAGCTTGAACAGCTGTTCCGCGAGAGTGAGCGGCTTCAGCGCCATATCACCTTCCTGTACAATCGCGGCAGCATCTACCGCTGTTTCAACGGAAACTTGTTGTTCCACGGCTGTGTGCCGCTGGACGAGGACGGCAGCCTCAAGGCGCTGTGCTTTGATGGGCGCGTCTATCAGGGCAAGAGCTACATGGATTATGCGGACAGCGTGGCACGCAGGGCCTTCTTTAACAAGAACTGCGCGCAGAAGTATCGGGACTTCATGTGGTATCTCTGGTGCGGCAGCAACTCGCCGCTGTCCGGCAGAGTGGTCAAGACCTTTGAGAGAACCTTCATCGAGGACAAATCCACCTGGGTCGAGCCGCAAAACCCCTATTACCACTATCATTCCTCTGAGCAGTCGTGCCGGATGGTACTGCGGGAGTTTGGACTGTACGGGGAGGAGTCGCACATCATCAACGGCCACACCCCGATTCATGTCAAGCAAGGCGAAAATCCGCTCAAGGCAAACGGCAGGCTGATCGTCATCGACGGCGGCTTCTGCAAAGCCTATCAGAAAACGACCGGAATCGCAGGCTACACCCTCATCTACAACTCCCACGGGATGCGCCTAAAATCGCACCAGCCGTTTTCCGGCATGGAGGCGGCGTTGGAGGACAATCTGGATATCGATTCCGATTCCCAGCAGGTGGCAACCTTTGCCCGCCGCATGATGGTCGCAGACACCGAGACCGGCACCAGCATCAAGGAGCAGATTGCCGATTTGGAGGATTTGCTGACCGCTTATCGGGAGGGCCTGTTACCGTCCCGAGTTTAAACGAAAAAGAAAAAACGACCGCTCTGTTTTCAGAGCGGTCGTTTTTGATGTAGGAAGTTTCGGATTAGAGCGGGTATTCCATCCGGCTTTCGTTCCAGTCCTTGAGAACCAGAGCAAGGGAGGCGGCATACTGCTTTGCCTTAGGCAGGCTGTGGTCCAGATAGTTTCCGCACTCGATGCGGCTGGAGCCGGGAATCGTGCCCTCAAAGCCCTCGATGAAGGCACAGGTCTCCTGCACCAGCTCGATGGCACGCTGGCGGCTGATGGTGTCGCGGGTGATAAAGTAGAACCCGGTGCGGCAGCCCATCGGGCCGACATAGAGGATGCGGTCGGACTCCGGCGTGTTGCGGACATAGGTGGCAAACAGATGCTCGAAGGTGTGGATGCCGTCGTTTTCCAGATAGACGCCGGCATTGGGGGTCACCATCCGAACATCGTAGGTAACAGCGTCGCCGTCGATGCGGGAGAGGTACATCCCCGGAGTGAGGGTGTCGTGGTTGACGCAGAAGCTCTCAATTCGTTTCATCGAAGGCTCCCCCTATCGTGCGTTGCTGAGCATCTGCATGACGATGCCGGCAGAGTGACGGGCTGCGGTCTCTTCAAAGTTGTTGTAGGTTTCCGCTGCCGAGTCGTCTGCATTGTCGCTCATGGTGCGGATGATGACAAACGGGATGTCGTTGACACAGCAGGTGTGGCCAATCGCAGCGCCTTCCATCTCGACGCACATCGGGTGGTGTTCCTCTACGATTCTATTTTTGACCTCGGCGGATTCGATGAACTGGTCGCCGGTGGCAATCTTGCCGACAAAGCAGCAGGAGGAGCCGTGGTCAATCTGCTGGAAGGCTTCGACTGCCGATTCCACCATCAGTTCGCTGGCAAGGATGCCGTCGATGTGCGGTGGATAGTCGCGCAGGAAGCGCATGTTGTAGTCGTGGTAGCACAGCTCGCGGGAGATGACAACATCCAGAACCTTCAGGTCGTGATGGACAGCACCTGCGATGCCGGTGTTGATGATGCGGTCAACAGCAAAGCGGTCAATCATCATCTGGGTGGTGATGGCGGCGTTGACCTTGCCGATGCCGCAGCAGCAGACAACGGCCTCCTGACCGCAGAGGATGCCTTCCCAGAATACCTGACGACCTACATTGACTTCGCAGATATCCTGCATCTGCTGTTTTAAGAGTGTAACTTCAGACGGCATAGCGCCGATAATGCCCCATTTCATATTACATCGTCCTTTCGTGGTAAAGCGTTTTTGTTCTCTGACCATTATATCACAAAGAGCCGGACAGCGGAATCCCTATTTCCGGCCTCAATTTTGGTTCTGCAACAGCTCCAGAAAGCGGGAGACCGCAGGCGAAAGGCTGACTCCGCTCAGGCTGACCATCCCGATGCTGCGCTCGGGGATGGGGTTTCGCAGCTGCACCTCGAAGATTTTTCCGTCGTCCAGCTCCTGCCGGCAGAACTGGCGCACATGGCAGGACAGCCCGAGATTGATGCGGGCAAGCTCGCTCATCAGGTCGTAGGAGGCAATCTCGATTTCCGGCTTGAGGTCGATGCCGCGTCGCAGAAAGCACCGCTGGACATAGGAGCGGCTGTTTGCCTTCTGTTCGAGCATGATGAGCGGAAGGGAAGCCAGCTCCCGTTCGGAAACGGGTTTGCCGCGCAGATGGGAGAACCGCTCTCCGGCAACGAAAATATCCTGCACCGGGGTTTCCCAGTGGATGGCGATGCGCTCGTCCTCAATCGGGAGGCTGACAAAGGCAGCGTCGATGCGTCCGGCACGCAGCAGCTCGAGACTGCCGGCGCTGGTGCGGTTGTAGATGCTCAGGTGGACCTGCGGATAGAGCTGGTGAAACTGCTCCAAACAGGGCAGCAGCAGGTGACGCACGGTGATGTCTCCTGCACCCAGACGTAGCTGACCGACCGACAGGGTTTGCAGTCCGCCCAGCTGCTGCTCGGCGGATTCCAGCAAGCCGAGTGCGGAGCTGGCGTATTCATACAGCAGCTGTCCCTCGGCGGTCAGCTCCACCCGCTTGGAGGTTCGCAGAAACAGCTGGGTTCCAAGCTGTTCTTCCAGCTGACGAATCGCCTGACTGACTGCCGGTTGGGAAAGGAACAGCTCCTGTGCGGCTTTGGAGAAGCTGCGGTTTTGGGCAACCTTGCAAAAAACGCGATAATGCTCCAGTTTTCCGGTCATGTGGTACCTCCTGAAATATGGCATCCCGACCCGGTAGGGAAAGGATAAGATGAGATTATAGAATTAATTGAATATATTTATATTACTTATATTGTTAACACTATTATAATGGAACTATACGTCCGAAGCAAGGGGCTGTTTCTGCTGCATCCGGAAGGCTTCGGGAAGAAAAACTTCGACTGAGAAAAAAGAGGGTTTTTATTATGGAAAGACTGGTAGGTACTGTATCCCGCGGCGTGCGCGCACCCATCATCCGTGAAGGGGACGATCTGGCAAAAATCGTAGTGGATTCTGTTCTGGCAGCAGGCAGCAGCGAGGGATTTGATTTTCACGACAAGGATGTAGTAGCAGTAACAGAGGCAGTAGTAGCTCGCGCACAGGGCAACTACGCTCACATTGATGATATTGCGGCAGATGTCCGCGCAAAGCTGGGCGGCGAGACCATCGGTGTAATCTTCCCGATTCTGAGCCGCAACCGCTTTTCGGTCTGCCTAAAGGGAATTGCCAGAGGCGCAAAGAAGGTTGTGCTGATGCTCAGCTTCCCGGCAGATGAGGTGGGCAACCATCTGATTGACGAAGAGCTGCTGGACGAAAAGGGCGTCAACCCATGGAGCGATGTACTGACCGAAGAAAAATACCGCGAGCTGTTCGGCCGTGTACCGCACCCATTCACCGGCGTGGACTATCTGGAATTCTACTCTGAGCTGATTCGTGAGAACGGCGCAGAGGTTGAAATCGTCCTCTCCAACAATCCAAAGACCATCCTCAACTACACCGACCATGTTCTGGTCTGTGACATCCACACCAGAAAGAGAACCAAACGCATTCTGAAAAATGCAGGTGCATCGGTTGTTCTGGGTCTGGACGACATCCTGACCGCTCCGGTCAACGGCAGCGGCTGCAACCCGAACTACGGTCTGCTGGGCTCCAACAAGGCAACCGAGGAAACCGTCAAGCTGTTCCCGAAGGACTGTGACCAGTTCGTTGCCAGCGTAGCGGCAATGTTCAAGGAAAAGACCGGCAAGAACATCGAGGTAATGGTTTACGGCGACGGCGCCTTCAGAGACCCGGTCGGCAAAATCTGGGAGCTGGCTGACCCGGTTGTTTCTCCGGCATACACCCCAGGCTTAGAGGGAACTCCAAACGAGGTGAAGCTCAAGTATCTGGCAGACAACAACTTTGCAGACCTCAACGGAGAGGAGCTCAAGGAAGCAATCTCCAACTATATCCGCAACAAGGACGATGACCTCAAGGGACAGATGGTTTCTCAGGGCACAACCCCTCGCCGTCTGACCGACCTGATCGGTTCGCTGGCTGACCTGACCTCCGGCTCCGGAGACAAGGGAACCCCAATCATCCTGATTCAGGGATATTTCGACAACTATACAAAGTAAGCTGACGGATTGGGACCGGGAGCGTATGCTCCCGGTCCTTTCTTGTCGAGGCTTTCCTCTTGCGGCAGGAAGGGTCTTATAGTATACTGGAGGAAGATTCGGGCACGGCCCGAACAGACAAAAAAGGAAAGAGGTATTCCTGTGAACAAAAAGACAGCAGCCGCCCTGATGGCGGCAGTGATGAGCCTGACCGTTTCGCTCAATGCCTTTGCCGCAGCGCCGACCCAGAAAAGCTCTGCGGAACAAACTGCCGTTTCAGAAAGCGCAGAGGGCACAGCCAAGACACGCAAGGTCATCAAAAAGGCAGCGACATCAAAAGAACCAGAAGCAAAAACCGAAGAGATAGAACAGATCGGGAAAAAGGAATCCAAAAAGCTGGGCGGAATTTCGGCCTACCGCAAGACCCTCAAGCGCAGCTATGGCAGCTTCAGCTACCCGCAGAATGCAGTGCTGAGCAAGGTGGATAATCGGGCGCACGACATCATCGTGGGAGAGGGCGAGGATGCCCTGACGGTGCGTCTGCGTGCCTTTGACCGCAGCACCTCACTCGGGGAGGAGCTTGTTGATGACAATGGTCTGCTCTACGGGATGTACACCGGATTTTTGACGGCGGCATCGAGCAACTATTCCGGCGCTGAAATCTCCAAAGGGCTGTCCAGCCAGCCGATTCGCCGTCAGGTGGTCGCGCTGTTCAACCGCGTGCTGGCTGAGGACGGAGAGGGCAAGGCAACCACCTATACCCAAAACGAGGAGATGGACGCAGTACAGCTCTTGTACGAGGTGGAGGATGCGGCAGAAAACTGCATCATCCTGCACGGCGACAGCTATGACTATGTGGTGCTTGGCATCGCATCGGGCAAAAACAAGGTGGCGCTGGACCGACTGTGCAGCCAGATTGCCGCAAGCCTGAGAGAAGGTACCGGAAATTAACAGAATTGGAAGAAATAGAAAGGGGCAGAACCATGCGCTTTGAACGATTGCTGTTCGATTTGGACGGCACCATCACCGACCCCAAGGAGGGAATCACCCGATGTGTGCAGTATGCACTGAAAGCGTTTGAGATTGAGGAGCCGAACCTCGACCGCCTGACCCCGTTTATTGGGCCGCCGCTTCAGCAGAGCTTTCAGGAATTTTATGGGATGGATGCGCCGCAGGCAAAGCAGGCGGTGGAGGAATACCGCAAGCGGTTTTCGACGGTGGGGCTGTATGAAAATGTTATCTATCCGGGAATGGCGCAGATGCTCCGGCAGCTGTGCGAGCAGGGATGTCACCTTGCAGTGGCATCCAGCAAGCCGACCGTCTTTGTCCGGAAGATTTTGGAGCATTTTCAAATCGACCGCTTCTTTGAGGTGGTGGTCGGCAGTGAGCTTAACGGCAGTCGGGTCGAGAAGGAAGAGGTGGTTGCCGAAGCACTGCGTCAGCTCGAACAGCTGGGAGAAGCGATCGGCAGTACCGCGATGATTGGTGACCGCCGGTTCGATGTTGAGGGTGCCAAGGCACATGGACTCGCCAGCATCGGCGTTGCCTACGGCTATGCCCTGCCGGGTGAGCTGGAAGCCGCAGGAGCGGACTTTATCGTGTCGGATGTTGCCGCACTCAGCGCCCTGCTGTTGGGTTAAAACTTGATGAAGCAAAAATGGAGCGTATCGATACAGATACGCTCCATTTTTTATGTCAAAATACGATAGCCCCTTGGCTCTCCCTTTGGGAGAGCTGTCACCGTAGGTGACTGAGAGGGTCTTGCTTTGCCCTCTCCGACCTCGCTATGCTCGGTCACCTCTCCCATAGGGAGAGGCAAGGCCCTCTCCGACCTCGCTGCGCTCGGCCACCTCTCCCATGGGGAGAGGCAAGGCCCTCTCCGACCTCGCTGCGCTCGGCCACCTCTCCCATGGGGAGAGGCAAGGCCCTCTTTGTCCTTATGTCAACACAGGGTGTAGCCCCGTGGCTCTCCTTATGGGAGAGCTGTCACCGCAGGTGACTGAGAGGGTCTTGCAAGGTCCTCTCCGACCTCGCGATGCTCGGCCACCTCTCCCATAGGGAGAGGCAAGGCCCTCTCCGACCTCGTTATGCTCGGCCACCTCTCCCATGGGGAGAGGCAAGATGCCCTCTTTGTATCGGCAAAGGCAAAAAGTTCAAGCTAGTTTCTTTTATCCTTCTGTGCTTCATATTCCTCTCGGGTCATCGAGTACAGGCAGGTATTCAGAATCACCCCGTCAAAGCGTTCCCCTGACTGGCGCAGAGTCCCTTCATAGGAGAAGCCCAGCTTTTCAATCACGCGGGCGCTGCGCCGATTATAGGAGGCGTGGCGGATGCTCAACAGAGAAAGTCCCAACTCCTCAAAGGCGAAGCGCTGGACCTCCCGTGCGGCCTCGGTCATCAGTCCCTGTCCCCAGAAGGCTTTGGAGAGGACGTAGCCCATCATCCGGCAGCGCTCGGGGCTCAAGCTGCGCATCGAGTCAGGATGCAAGCCGATGCTGCCGATGACCTTTTGGGAGGAGCGGCAACAGATTGCCCAAGTTTCATCCTTTTCCAGAAAGGAGGCAAGGATGCGGCGGCTTTCCTCGATGTTTTGGTGGGGCTTCCACCCGGCGTGGATGCCGGTGTCGGGGTCTTTGGCATATTCATAAAAATCTTCGGCATCCTCCATCGTGAAGCGGCGCAGGATGAGCCGGTCGGTGATTAGGGTTTTCATGGTTGGATTCCTCCAAAAAAATTAGATTAACCGATTAAGGAGAGGATGCAGGAGCGAAGCTCTGCTTCCTCGCAGATAGGCAGTCTGCCGCAGCACAGCTCCTGATTGCCGCCGCCCTTACCAGACAGGGTCTTACCCAGATGCTGGTTGAGCGCGCGCAGGTCGCAGGCGGTGTCGGCACAGCGGCACAGAGCGTAGGAGAGGGTGTCTCCCTGACGGGTAAACAGTGCGCCGACGATGCCCGGATGCTGGCTGAGCTGTGCGGCAAAGACCTTCAGCTCGTCCGCAGACAGGCTGTCGTCCCGCAGCAGCACCAGACGGTCGCTGCCGAAAGGCTCTGCCTGAGCGGCAAGCTGCTCTGCCATCAGCGAGAACAGCTGTTTATTCTTGGCGGCAAGCGCCTGTTTTTTCTCCGAAAGCTCGGCTTTGAGCTTTTCGACATTGGCAAGCGCCTCCTGCGGCTTGCAGGAAAGGGCGGCGCAAATCTGCTTTAAGCTCTGGCAGCGGACGAAGGCATCCTCCACCGCCGCTCTGCCGCAGAGGAAGCTCATGCGGGTTCCGCCCTTATAGCGCTGGACATCGGTGATACGCAGGAAGCCGATTTCACCGGTGCGGGCAACATGGGTGCCGCAGCAGCCGCACCAGTCGCAGTCCTCGATGACTACCACGCGCAGGTGGTCAACCTCCGGTTTTTTGCGCAGAGGAATTTGAGCGAGCTCCTGCGGATTGGGGTAGCTGACAAAGACCGGACGGTTCTGGCAGATGATGTCGTTGACCTGAGCTTCGAGCTGATGGGCCTGCTCGGTGGAAATTTCGCCGTCCAGGTCGATGGTGTTGATTTCGTGGCCCATGTGGAAGCCGACATTGTGCAGGCCAAACACCCGCAGGATGGTGCCGGAGAGGATATGCTCTCCGCTGTGAATCTGCATATTGGCAAAGCGTCCCTCAAAATTGAGGACGGCATGGGCGGCAGCGCCGACCGCAAGCTCGCCGTCGCAGAGGTGGAAGATGCGCTCATCCTGCTCATAGGTGTACAGCACCTGCACCGAGGTGTCGCCGACCCGGATGCTGCCGGTATCGGCAGGCTGGCCGCCGCCCTCCGGGAAGAAGCAGGTCTGGTCCAGCTCGACGGCAAAGCCGCTGATTCCGTTCTTTTTGGCAGGTTGGCAGGACAGCACCTGTGCATCACAGCAGGTGATGTAGCTGTCAAGGTCAAACAGTTTTTTGGTCATGGTGCGCTCCTCCCGTTACAGGGCTGCCGGCAGGAAGCCAATCTTCTTGTAGACCTTGTCCAGAGTGCGCTGGGAGATGGCAAGTGCCTTCTGAGCACCTTCGCGGTAGCAGCTTTCCAGATAGCTCTTGTCTGACATCAGGCGGTCGTATTCCTCACGGATTGGGCGCAGCTCCTCGGCAACCGCTTCGCCGACAGCGGACTTGAAGTCGCCGTAGCCGTGGCCTTCAAATTCTGCCTCAATCTGCTCAAAGCTCTTGCCGGTGACCGAGCTGTAGATTGCCATCAGGTTGTTGATGCCGTCCTTGCCTTCGCGGTATGCAACATGAGCCTCCGAGTCGGTGACAGCGCTCTTAAACTTCTTGATGACGGTATCCTTCGGGTCGAGCAGGAAAACGGTCGCCTTTACATTTTCGTCCGACTTGGACATCTTCTTGCTCGGGTCTGCCAGCGACATAATCTTGGCAGAGGTTTTTGGAATGTAGGCATCCGGAACACGGAAGGTGTCTCCGTACAGGCCGTTAAAGCGCAGGGCAATATCGCGGGTCAGCTCGAGGTGCTGCTTCTGGTCGATGCCCACCGGAACCAGGTCAGTCTGATACAGCAGAATATCCGCAGCCATCAAGGAAGGATAGGTGAACAGACCGGCATTGATGTTGTCGGCGTGCTTGGCGGATTTGTCCTTAAACTGGGTCATGCGGGAAAGCTCGCCGAACTGGGTGTAGCAGTTGAGCACCCATGCCAGCTCTGCGTGGGTTTTGACATGGCTCTGGATGAAGGCGATGCTCTTTTTCGGGTCAATGCCGCAGGCCAGCATCAGCGCATAAGCAGACAGGGTATTTTTTTTGAGTGCCTGTGGGTCCTGACGAACGGTGATTGCGTGCTGGTTGACGATGCAGTAGGCACAGTTGTATTCGTCCTGGAGCTTGCCCCAGTTTTTGACAGCGCCCAGATAGTTGCCCAAGGTAAAGGCTCCGCTGGTTGGCTGGATGCCGGAGAAGATGACCGGTTTGCGTTCTGGCTTTGGTGTGTTGTTCTGGTTTTCCATCAAGATGACCTCCTGTTTATTTCATGAAAGTTGAGAAGCGAAGATACGGCAAGGCAATGAAAAAAAGCCCTTGTCTCTGCCTTTCAGCATAAAAACGCTGAAAAACAGGGACAAGAGCTTTGCTCCTGCGGTGCCACCCCGCTTGGCCCGATCGGACGGACCCGCCTTATTTGGAATCGGGAGAGCCCATGCCCTCCGAATCAATCTGCCGGATAACGGTGCAGTGCCGTCGGTGCCTACTGAGACCCGAAGGGTCTGGTTCGGACCGCCCTCGTAAGCCCATTTCAGTCAGCTGCTGCCGCCGCGCTTACAGCCTTGGACGCGGCTCTCTGGGGACAGAGGTGCTGTCTGTACTCCTCTTACTCATCGGTTTGATCCAGTTTTTCTTATGATACTCCAAAGCAGAAAAAAAGTCAACACCGCCCGCAGACCATCGACTGCTGACGGGACAGGCGGATTTGGGAGGGCTTGATTCGAAATATCCAAAACAAACGGAGCAAAGGAAAAAGCCTGTCCGCACCCGGCGGCAACTCCCAGAATTCGCCAGAAATACGGCTGTCCAAACGACAATCTATTTTGATGCAGGATGGTATCATTTGATGCAAGAACAACAAAAAGGAATCGATGCGTTGGCACAAGGAGGAAGCAGCATGAAAAACAGAACCGATTTTGTCAGGATGGGTCTTGGGGAACAGCTGTGGCAGGGGATGAAGAACCAGCTCGAGGCGGTGTACACCCTGCTGTGGGCGCTGGCAGGGCTTGTGGTCGGCATGGGAAATATGCTGCTGGAAATCTCTCCGTTTGGGGCGGCGCTGTGTGCGGCAGTGCCGGACAAGCGGCTGGTGCCGACCGCGCTGGGCAGTGCGGCAGGCAGTCTGATTCTGGCAAACCTGACCAATCTGGGGGCGGGAAATCGCTTTACCGTCAAATATGCGGCGGCGGTGCTCATCGTGACGGCGGTGCGGCTGGTGTTGCGGGGCAAAGAAGAGCTGCCGCTGTGCAGCAAAACAGCCCTGGCTCCGATGCTTGCCTTCGGTGGGATGCTGCTGCCCTCTGTGGCGGCTCTGCTGGCGGTTCCGTTTCAGGGGTATGACCTGCTGATGTCGCTGGCAGAGGCGGCGATTGCCGGAGCCTGCGCCTGTTTCCTGAGCAAAAGCCTGCGGGCTTTTGCGCTGGGACAGGGGATGTTCACCCTCAAAAGAACCGATTTGGTCAGCGTGGTGCTGACAGCGGCGGTGCTGGTGGTGTCGCTGAGCAACATCACCTTTGGGGGCATTTCCTTCGGGCGGCTGCTGGCATCGGTGCTGGTGCTGCTGTGCGCCCTGATGGGTGCAGAGCAGTGGGGCTCGATTGCCGGCATTGTCTGCGGGGCAGCAGTCAGCATGGCGCTGTTTCCGAAGGTGCAGCTGTTGGGCATCTATGCGCTGGCAGGGCTGATGGCAGGGGTGTTTTCCGGCTTGGGCCGATTCGGCAGTGCCGGAGCCTTTGCAATGACCTTCGGCGCGATGAGCGTGATTGCGGCGCCGCCGCCTGTTCTGCCGCTGTTGTATGAGACGCTGATTGCAACGGTGGGAGTACTGCTGGTTCCCGAGCGGGCGCTGAATGTCCTGCGAAGTCGGGTGTTTCGTCCGCCGATGGAGCATGGTGGACGCAGTGTGCGAAGGCTGCTGCTGCAACGGCTGGGCGAGGCCTCCCTTGCCTTGCAGGAGATTGCCAAGACCACACAGGCGGTGTCCCAGCAGCTGGACCGCTGTCGTGCCGGAAGCATCGAGCAGGTGTATGACCGGGCGGTGGACCAGGTCTGCATGAGGTGCGGGCTGAAAAGCCGCTGTTGGCAGCAGGAGTACACCGACAGCATCCATGTGTTCAACAGCCTGACCTCGGTACTGCGCCAAAACGGCGAAGTCTGCGAACAGGACTTCGGCTATCCGCTGTCTGCACGCTGTACCCGACGGGAACAGCTGGCACAGCAGGTCAATCTGGGTTATCAGGAGCTGACCGCACGGGAAGGGATGAGCCGAAAGGTGGCACGGGTGCGCTCGGTGGTGACCGACCAGTTTGAGGGTTTGGCAGAGCTGCTGGGCGGACTGGCAGAGGAGCTGTGCGGAATTTCCGGCTATGAGGAGCGGACGGCGGCGCAGGTGACCAGCTATCTGGAGGAGACACGATGTCGGGTCAAGCGCACCGACTGCTATCGGGACGAGCAGGGGCGCATCTTTTTGCAGCTGGATGTCGAGCCGTATCGGGTCGCGCGCATCGACCTGGAGCGGATTGCACAGGATTTGTCCCGGGTGTGCGACTGCGAATTTGACCGTCCGGAGAAGCGGGAGGTGAGCAACCGGACGGCGGACGGACAGCGAGAGACGGTGACACGGCTGAGCTTTCGGGAAAAGGCGGAATTTCAGGCGGAGTATGCCTGCACCCAGCACACCTGTCAGGGCTATCGGATGTGCGGAGATGCCTGCCAGTTTTTCACCGACCGGCGCTCGGTGGCACATCTGGTGCTGTCCGACGGGATGGGCAGCGGAACTGCGGCGGCGGTCGATTCCAATATGACCGTCTCGCTGATTTCCAAGCTGATTGACGCAGGGGTGGACTATACCGCGGCGCTCAAAATCGTCAATTCCGCCCTGTTGGTCAAGTCCGGGGAGGAGTCGCTCTCCACCATCGACATCACCGCCATCAACCTCTATACGGGTCAGGCGCGGTTTTACAAGGCAGGAGCAGCACCCACCTTTGTCCGCAGGGGCAAGCGCACCGGTCTGGTGGAATCGACCTCTCTTCCGGCAGGCATCCTGACTGCGGTGGAATTTGAGCAGAGCAGTGTGAAGCTGTCGGACGGCGATTTGGTGGTGATGGTATCGGACGGAGCGACTGCCAGCGATTCCGACTGGATTTTGTCGGTGGTGGAGCATTTTCCGCAGGACGGAAATTTGCAGGCGCTGTGCGACGACATTGCCTCCACTGCACGACTGCGCCGCAGTGACAATCACGACGACGATATTACCGTCTGTGCCTGCCGGGTGAAACAGGTAGACTAAAGCAGGATGCGCCGAAGGCGAACAAAAGTTTTTGGTCGAGCTTTTTACAAAAAGCTCGTGGGGGGACGGGGGCAACGCCCCTGTGACACTTCATCATAAAAAAGACAGAGTCTTTGGCCGTTCATCGTAACGAGCAAAATGCCCTTGTAACACGCAAAAATAAAAATCCCTGCACCAATTTTGGCGCAGGGAAAAGCTTACAGAGTCCACAGTTGGAGCAGAAGGACGATGCCCAATAGAACGAGGGAGAATATCTTTCCGTATTTCTGTTTTCCAACGGGCTTTTGGGAAATCAGATCCCGCGATTCCGACAGAATCACCGAGAGGTAAATCAGGACGCTCCAGACTCGAAACAGCGGGGTAGAGGTCACATCTTCCGGATGAGCGGTCAAGAGAACCACACCCGACAGGGTGATGGAAAGATTGAGAAGAAAGGAGAAGAGAGAAAGCTTGTTGCCCTTGCTGCGCCATGTTCGATACTCACCCACCGTCACAGCAAGGATGGCCAGAAGGACGGGAAGCAAAAACAGCTGATAGGGAATCATCCCCAATAAAAACAGGAACAACCAAAGAAGAACCAGAATCGGGGATAGAAAAACAAGAACCTCGAAAAAGGACATGACGCGCCTCCTTTCAAAAATCCGGCAAAACAACAAAGCGCAGGGTGACCCGGTCGGGCCACTCTGCACCTTGAGAAGGATTTATTCTTCTGCGTTAAGTTTCTTTGCTTCTTCGATGACCTTGGCTTCCAGGTTGGAAGGAAGCTGCTCATAGCGAGCAAAGTCCAGAGTGAAGTAGCCGCGTCCCTGAGTCATCGAGCGGATTGCAGTTGCAAAATCGCTCATCTCGCTCATTGGAACATCTGCTTCGATTTCCTGCAAGCCGTCTGCTGTCGGGTTCATACCCAGAACTCTGCCGCGGCGCTTGTTCAGGTCGCCGATGATGTCGCCGGTGTTGGAGTCCGGAACATAAACCTTCAGGTTGCCGATTGGCTCGAGCAGAACCGGGGAAGCGTCTGGCATACCAGCCTTGTAAGCCAGAGAAGCTGCCATCTTGAAGGACATTTCGGAGGAGTCTACCGGGTGGTAGGAGCCGTCCACCAGAGTGGCTTTGAGTCCGACGACCGGATAGCCTGCCAGTACACCGTGTTTGACACAGTCCTGAAGGCCCTTTTCGACTGCCGGGAAGAAGGATTTCGGAACGGCGCCGCCGAATACCTTCTCTTCAAAGACAAGGCCGTCGCCAACGGTTGGCTCAAATTCGATCCAAACATCACCGAACTGGCCATGGCCGCCGGACTGTTTCTTGTGTTTGCCCTGGACCTTAACTTTCTTGCGGATGGTCTCGCGGTATGCAACGCGCGGAACCTCCAGGGAAACGGATACGCCGAATTTATTTTTCAGCTTGGAGACCAGAACATCCAGATGCTGCTCGCCCAAACCGGAGATCAGCTGCTGGTGGGTCTCTGCGTTGTTCTCGTAAGCGATGGTCGGGTCTTCCTCCATCAGACGCTGCAAGCTGGAAGCAATCTTGGACTCGTCGCCTTTGGCTTCGGTCTTGATTGCCATGGTCAGGCAAGGTCTTGGGAAGTTGACTGGCTCAAACTGAAGCACGCGCTTCGGGTCGCACAGTGCGTCGCCGGTCTGGGTAGCGGACAGCTTGGTGACTGCGCCGATATCGCCGGCAGTGATGTAAGCGGTGTCCTCCTGCTTTTTGCCGCGGACATAGATGATCTTGCCCAGACGCTCCGGCTGACCGGTTCTGGAGTTGACCGGAACGGAATCAGCGGACAGCTTGCCGGAGATGACCTTAACATAGGACAGCTTGCCAATGAATGGGTCAGCGATGGTCTTAAAGACATAGGCAGCCAGAGGAGCCTCGTCGGTGCAGACTACATCAACCGGTTCGCCCTCTGCGTCAACAGCAACCTCGGAGCCTTTTTCCCATGGGGATGGCAGCAGGTCGGCGATGCAGTCAAGCAGCATATCGATGCCCTGCAGGTTGGTCGAGCAGCCGCACAGGACAGGGGAGATGGAACCGTTGGTAACACCGGTGTGGACACCGCGGATGATCTCGTCGCGGGTGAACTGTTCACCGGAGAAGTATTTTTCAAAGAGAGCTTCGTCTGTCTCGGCAACTGCTTCCGAAACAGCGGCGGTCAGACCGTCCAGACGATGACCGAAGTCCGGCATCTCTACCTCGTGCGGCTCACCCTTTTCGTCATAGGAGTATGCCTTCATATCGATGAGGTTGATGTAGGATTTTACCTCACGGTCCTCAACATAAGGAACCACGATTGGGCAGACGGTAGGACCAAAGGTGGATTTGAGTTCTTCGAATACCTTGTAGAAATCAGAGTGGTCAGCGTCGAGCTTGCTGACAAAGAACATGGTTGCTTTTGCGGCATCCTTTGCCATTTTGTAGGCTTTTTCGGTGCCGACATCCACGCCGGATTTACCGGAAACGGTAATCAGAATGCTTTCAGCGGCGCGCACGCCCTGAGCCAGCTCACCGGCATAGTCGAACAGTCCGGGAGTGTCGATGAGATTGACCTTGATGGAGCCCCATGCAAACGGAGCGATGGAAGTCGAAACAGAGACCTGACGTTTTACCTCTTCCGGGTCATAGTCACTGACAGTGTTTCCTTCCGAAATTTTTCCCAATCTATCGCTTGCACCTGCTTTAAAGAGCAGTGCCTCAGTCAACGAAGTTTTGCCGGAGCCGCTGTGTCCAGCCAGAGCAATGTTACGGATTTTTCCTGCAAGATACTGTTTCATAGAGTATCGCCCCTTTCTTGTTCGCCGAATTTCACGG
>URFD01000013.1 GCA_900547015.1 uncultured Oscillospiraceae bacterium
TTTTTTTTTTTTTTTAATGATACGGCGACCACCGAGATCTACACTCTTTCCCTACACGACGCTCTTCCGATCTACCAGCCGCGCTTGTGCATCTCGGTGAACACATCGTGCTGAATCTGATGCTCCTCGGACAACAGGTTCATGAATTCGTTCATCAGCGACGGGGAGGCACATTCGTTGGCATATTGGTTGTAGTGGTCGGTCATGAATTTTTCAGACGACAGCGCATCGGTCAGCATCTCTTTGTCGGTCATGGTGTGTTTGTTCATCTTTGCATCCTCCGTTTCTAGTTCAACAGGTTGAGCAGCTTGTTCTTGTGGATTTCGTGCTTGGACGCAATCTGCTCGCAGCTGGATTTCAGCTGCTGGTCCTCGGTCATCTCGGCGTACATCTTGAACTTCTGAATCAGGACCTGCTCCTGTCCGAGCTGTTCTTCGATGGCGGTCAGTTCTTTGGTGGTCAGGTTCATGCGGTGTTACCTCCTGCGTTTTAGTAAGGGTCGATGCCTTCGACTACAGTATGCCCCGAACCGACCGCACTTCATTCACGGTGCGAAAAATAAAAATCACAGGATTCTCCTCAGACACCAGCGGCTGGAAAAACAGCACAACAAAGCCATTGAATCAAGAAATTACCACCGCCCTTGCTATTGCAAAACGCAAGGAGAGAAGCTATAATATCGGACAGACGTAGGAAGCGCGTGGAGAGCTTCAACCCTCTCTTTCGATCCAGCACCGAAAGTGGCGACAGCTGTGGTACCCGACAGAAATGATGATTCATAGGAGGAAATACACAGATGAAAAAAATGATAGCAATTTCGATGGCTTCTGCGATGCTGTTTGCGATGGGAACCGCAGCCTTTGCCGACATCGAGATGGGAATTGTTGGCAGTGAAAAAAGCGAGTGGCCAAACGAATTTGGCTTTGGAGGAGAAATCAAGCTGGTTCGTGGCGATCAGGTTATCGGCTTTGCGCTCGAGGAGCGAAACGAGCTTGACCTTCAGCCGGGAGATGAGCTGTACCTTCCGCTTTACTACAAGACCAAGGAAGGCCAGAGCGTGACAATCGGCGCTTCCAAGGAGCAGATGACCGGATATGTGCCGTATACCGGCGGCATCGACAAGAGCTGGAGACTCAATCTGCTCGACCAATCGAAGGATATGCTGGAGAGCGCAGAGCTGTACCGTGCTGATTCCGGCGACAAGCACCTGGTCAAGAATGCCGTTTATGTCAAGGCACAGACCAAGGACCGCTACAACAGCTTGGACGACCTTCGCTTTGAAATCAAAGTGTCCGTTTCGGAGAAGCACACCCAGAACAAGACCGCGCAGATTCAGCTCAAAGGAACCTACAGCAATCCGAAGTCGGAAAAACCGGTAGATTTCGAGTGGGAAAACAGCGTCCTTGGCAAGGCAGTCTGGGAGGTTCCGAAGGGTCAGGACGGCACCGCAGCCTTCCGCTTTCAGGACGATGCCTACTATACAGTAAGAATGTTCGAGGGAGACAAGGTTCTTTTCGATTTTGACCGCAACTACAATAAGGAAATCGCAAACCGCTACAACGAGGATTTGTACTTCTACAACTTCCGCGGCGATTTGGATTCCTTCCATGCAACCGGCACACTGAGCATTCCGGTTGAGCAGCCGATGTACCTGTACGAAGTGGTTGGCGATGCGCTCCGAGAGACCAATGCAGTCTACAACGAGGAGCTGGAGGTCATGGAGCTCAAGACCAAGCAGTTGGGCGAATATGTCCTGACCCCGGAGGCACTGGAAATCGATTCGGTTTTGGAGCAGGCTCCACAGCAGGAAGCAGGCAGAAAAGCAGTTGAGCAGACTGCCTCTGTTGGGGAGGAGCAGCAGACCGGCGACTATCTCAGCGGCGGTGATAAGGGCAACCCCAGCACCGGAGCATCGCAGCTGACCGGTCTGGCAGCCGCTCTGGCAGTGGTTTCGCTGGCAGGCGCACTCACTCTGGCAAAAAGAAAATAAATAAACATGATGCCGCAGAGCGTTCGGTTCTCCACCCGGACGCTCTGCGGCTTTGTTACTGGGAAGGTGCTTCGGCGGGATTTTCCGGCTGGCGGATGTACTGCTGATAAGCGTTGAGCACCGCATCCTCCAGCTGTTTTCTGGCTTGTGGGGTGATGGGGTGGGAGATGTCCCGAAAGGCGCCGCTCTCGTCCTTTCGGCTGGGCATCGCGACGAACAGGCGCTCGGGTCCCTCGATGATTTTGATGTCGTGAACAGCAAGGTCGTGGTCCACCGTGATGGAAACCAGCGCGCGCAGGCGGCTGTCTGTGTAAATTTTTCGGATGCGGATGTCGGTAATGTTCATGGTATTCTCTCCTTTGGGTCAGATTTTTACAGTCCTGGAGGTCACCGATAGTATGGGAGGGTCAGGGCTGCTTATGCGGGGAAAGGGCAGGGATAGAACAAAAAGAAAAAATATCGCATTTTTCGTCCAAATACTGTTTCTTTTCCGAGCAATCCACCCTATAATAGAAGGAGAGGTTTTGTATTTTAATTGATGCTTGGCATGGGAAAAGGTGATTTTTATGACACAGATTCACAAGGAGTTTCTAACGGATAAAAAGCATATTCATTTTATCGGCATTGGCGGCTCGGGGATGTTTCCGCTGGTGCAGATTCTTCACGGCATGGGCTATTACATCACAGGCTCAGATAATAACCCCGGAGATACGATTGACTTTGAGCGGGAGAAGATGCAGATTCCGGTCACGATTGGCCAGCGTGCGGAAAATATCGCAGGAGCCGATTTAATCGTCCACACGGCGGCAATCATGGATGACAACCCGGAGCTGATGGCGGCACGCGCCAGCGGGATTCCGACCATTGAGCGCGCAGATTTGCTGGGTCTGGTGACTAGCTGGTTCGACAACTGCATCTGCGTCTGCGGCACCCACGGAAAAACCACCACGACCGCGATGCTGACCCAGATGCTGATGGCGTGCGGCAAGGACCCTTCTGCAGTGATTGGGGGCAAGCTCGCAGCAATCGGCGGCAGTGCAAGGCTGGGAGAAAGTGAGACAATGGTCTGTGAAGCCTGCGAATTTGAGGACCACTTTCTGAAGTGTCACCCGGACCTTGCCGTCATCCTCAATGTGGATGCCGACCACCTGGAATATTTTAAAACGCTGGACAACATCATCGCCTCCTTCCATCGGTTTGCCCAGATGGCAAGCAAGGCGGTCATCTATAATGGGGACGACCCCAATACCTGCCGAGCAGTGCAGGGGGTTACGGGCAAGAAGATGATTACCTTCGGCATGAAGGAAACTAACGATTTTTATCCAAAGGACATTGTGCATCGGGATGGACGCCACACCACCTATACCCTCTATTACAGAGGGGAATCGATTGGTCAGGTTCGGCTGAATGTTCCCGGAGACCACAACATCCTCAACAGCCTGTCGGCGATTGCCGCCGCAATCGAATCCGGCTGTACCCCGAAACAGGCCGCCGAGTCGGCAAGTGCTTTTCAGGGGGCAGGCAGACGGTTTGAAATCATGGGAGAAAACAAGGGCGTGACGATTGCAGACGACTACGGACACCACCCGGCAGAGCTGGAGGTTACCCTCAAGGCGGCAAAGGCGATGGAGTACCGTCAGGTGTGGGCAGTTCATCAGCCGTTTACCTATTCCCGTACGGCGATGCTGTTGGATGATTTTGCACGGGTGCTCCAGCTGGCAGACCATGTGGTGCTTTCGGAGATTATGGGCTCCCGCGAGAAGAACACCTATCACATCTATGCCAAGGACCTTGCGGACAAGATTCCGGGCTGTGTGTGGTTCCCGACCTTTGAGGAGATTTCCGCCTATGTGATGAGCCACGCCCAGCCGGGAGATTTGGTCATCACCATGGGCTGCGGTGATGTTTACAAATGTGCCAAGATGATGCTTGCAGAAAAGTAGCCCATCCGCGAAGAAACCACTCAAAATAGGTGTTGCCATAGCCTTGTGCCTTGTGCTAAAATAGAAGATGTCAGGAGGCAATGCCTCCATACTTTTGCCGACCGCTCCAACCGAGAGGCTCGGCGGAAGAATTCTGAATGAAAAGGAAGAGATTATCATGAAAAAAGTAGTTGCAACAACAAACGCTCCCGGCGCAATCGGACCTTACTCTCAGGCAATCGTAGCTGGTGACAATATGTATATTTCCGGCCAGCTGCCAATCAACCCTGCTACCGGTGAACTGGCTGAGGCTTGCATCAAATGCCAGACCAAACAGTCCCTGGAAAACATCAAGGCAATTCTGGAAGCAGAGGGCCTGTCGATGAAGAACGTTGTTAAGACCACTGTTCTCATGCAGAACATCGGCGACTTCGGTGCAATGAACGAAGTTTACGCAGAGTACTTCACCGAGGAGTGTCCTGCTCGTGCAGCTTACGAAGTTGCAAAACTGCCAAAAGGCGCTCTGGTTGAGATCGAAGCAATCGCATACATCAAATAAGACAGAGCACGAAAATCCGTTCCGGAAAAGGAGGATGCCGAATAACCGGTGTCCTCCTTTTTTCGTGGATGGTTTGCAAGCAAAGGAGAGGGGAATGGAGATGTGGAAGATAGAGGAAGCAGTGGATTATATCGAGCAGACCCGGACACCGCGCGAGCGCTATGGGAAGGAAAAGCTCGAGCAGGCACTCGAGATGCTCGGAAATCCGCAAAAGAAACTGAAATTTGTTCATGTAGCGGGAACCAACGGAAAGGGCTCGACCGCTTCGATGCTGGCTTGCATTTTGTCCGAGGCCGGTTATCGCACCGGATTGTACACCTCTCCGCATCTGGTTCGGTATCATGAGCGGATGCAGGTGGACGGAGAGCTGATTTCCGACGAGGATTTGATTCGGGCAGCCCAGAAGGTTCAGGAGGTCTGCGCGAAGCTGGGCAATCCGCCCATCGTGTTTGAGGTGCTGACCCTGATGGCACTGTGGTATTTCGCAGAAAAGAACTGCGAAATCGTGGTGCTCGAGGTGGGCATCGGGGGCCGACTGGATTCAACCAATGTGATTGATGCGCCGTTGGCGGCGGTGATTACCCAAATCGGACTGGACCATACCGAAACGCTGGGAAACACCATCGAGCAGATTGCGGCAGAAAAGGGCGGCATCATCAAGCCCGGCTGCGAGGCGGTCATGGCAAAGCAGAGCCCCGAGGCAGTACAGGTCGTGCAGGAGTTGTGCAGACAGCAGGGAGTTCGGCTCAATCTGGCAGACCCGGAGCGCCTGTGCCTGATTTCGGAAAGCATGGAGGGACAGAAGCTGCGGGATAAAACCTTCGGGGAGCTAAATCTTGCCCTGCTCGGAGAGCACCAGCGCCGCAATGCTGCCAATGTGCTGGAAACGGTCGAGCTGCTCAATCGTCGGGGACTGCACATCACCGAACAGCAGGTAAGGGACGGAATTGCAAAGAGCAGATGGCCCGCCCGCTTTGAACTGCTGCGCAGGAATCCGGACTTCATTCTGGATGGAGGACACAATCCGCAGTGTATTCAGGCGGCGGTGGATGCGCTGCGCCACTATTACCCGGGCAGAAAGGTGGTCTTTCTGGTTGGCATGATGGCGGATAAGGACACCGAAAGGATGCTCGGAGAGCTGGCACAGCTGGCGCAGGAGTTTGTCTGCGTGGGTCTGGACAACCCGCGAGCCATGAGCGCTCAACAACTCTGCGAGGAGCTGAGCCGCTATCAGATTCCTGCCTGTGCCTGTGATACCGTGCCGGAGGCGGTGCAGACCGCACAGCAAAAGGCAGGAAGCGACGGCATTATCTGTGCTCTGGGGTCGCTGTATCTGGCAGGAGACATCCGCGCTCTCCTCCTGTAAGGATGGGGCGTCGGCAGGCGCTTCCGAAAACATTTCCAAAATGTAAAATATGCCGCGGCGGCGGATGCTTCTTTGACAAATTGCGGGATACATGGTATCATAATTTCTGATAAAATGAAGGGAAACAGGGGAATCCTGTGGGTCGTTTTCTCCGAAAACGAGAGGCGGGCCTTTGATTTTCGATCTCAAACCGATGGGGGAAATACCGTGAAAAAATTTGCAGCAATTCTGCTTGCCATGCTCCTGTGCGTTTCTGCGTTCAGCGGGTGCGGCTCCGACAAAACCAACCAGCAGACCCAAGAGCAGACCGAACAGAAAACCGAACAGCAGTCCGAAGGCGAGGAAGGAAATCTGGTAAGCGCCGACTGTAAGGGTCAGGTGCTGACCTTTAATCTCGGCGTGGACAGCCAGACACTCGACCCGGCGTTTTGCAATGCCGCAGACAGCATGAGCGTAATCAACAACACCTTTGAAGGTCTGATGCGCGATACCGGCAGCGGGGCGCAGCCTGCGATGGCAGCCGACCTGCCGCAGCAGACTAAAAATCAGGATGGCACCGTGACCCTGACCTATACTCTGCGTGAGGCAGCTTGGTCGGACGGACAACCGGTTAAGGCACAGGATTTTGAGTATGCGTGGAAGCGCTGTGCCGACCCGAAGAATGAGGCACCGAACGCACATCTGATGAGCGTGCTGGCAGGCTATTACGAGGTTGCACAGGGACAAGCAGAGGTTGACGAGCTGGGAGTCAAGGCTTTGGATGACAGCACATTGGAGGTTACCCTGAGCCAAGAGACCCCTTATTTTAATAACCTGCTCTGTCTGCCTGCCTTCTTCCCTCTGCGCGAGGATTTGGTAGGCAGCGATGACAGCTGGTCGAAGGACCCTGCGCTGGCAGTTTCCAACGGCCCATTCACCTTGGCAGGCTATACACAGGGCAAGGAATTTGTCCTTCAGAAAAATGAACAGTACTGGAACAAGGACAGTGTCAGCCTCGACTATCTGGTGGCACGGATGCTGGACGAAAACTTTGCACCGGTCGCGATGGCATTCGGCGATTTGATGCTGACAAACGGTCAGGTCAGCCAGCCTCAGGACCAGAAGGATACCGACGGAAATGTCGTGGAGGTACCCGAGCTTCCACAGACCCTCGAGGAAACCACCGTTGCCACCAACCGCACCGTCAGCTTGGTGGTCAATGCGAACACCGGAAATCCGCTGCTCAAGGACAAAACCGTTCGTGCGGCTCTGTCGGCTGCTCTGGACCGCACCGCAGCAGCACAGGCAGGCGGCGGAGAGGCCATGCTCTCTCTGAGCGGAACTGCCGGTGAGCTGCTTTCTGCCCAGCCGTCCGGTCAGACTCTCAGCTTGGAGGGCGAGGGGATCGAGCTTTCCGACAAGGAACTCGAAATTGTCTACCTCCAGAATGAGAAAACAGAGGCAGCGCTCCAGACGGTGAAATCCGCTTGGGAAGCTCTGGGCCTATCGGTGGTTCTGACCGCACAGGATGCCGAGACCTTCCAGCGCAGCCGCAACAGCCTCCAGTATGCGGATCTTCTTTGCAGCGTCTGGGAAACCGATGCGGCAGACCCGATGCTGGCGCTGGTTCCGTATCTCTCCTCCAACCAGCAGTCCGGATGCGGCTACTCCAATCCGGAGTTTGACCAGCTGATGCTGGACGCAATGCAGGCAGAGCAGGAGAGCGAGAAAACCCTCAAACTCAAGGAGGCAGAACAGCTTCTGCTCGAGGACGCTGATGTCATGCCGCTCTACCGAGAGGACATTGTCGTCACCAGCGATTCGGCCAGAGTGACCGGCTGGACGGTTAGCCAGAACGGAACCTATTGGTTCGGCGGCGCATCCTTGGTTTAATCGGTTTATACTGTACTTTGATTTTACTCCCTCTGTGATTTTCACAGAGGGAGTTTTTATGTGATAGAAAAAATCATTCCAAAATGAGGGACAGATTCAAAATATCAATTAGACGAAGGAGGGGAAAGCGCCTATAATGAAAGGCGAATAAAGGACGATTCTGTCCGAATTTAAGAGAGGTGTGATCTTTTATGAAGAACAACAAGACCCAAATGCTGGCATTTTGCGGAATCAGCATTGCGTTGAACATGGTTCTGGGCTTTGTCGGCTCCAGCCTGAAGCTGCCATTTTACCTGGATACCATCGGTACCTTCTTCACAGCAGCAGCCTTCGGCCCATTCTACGGAGCAATGGTTGGCGGTATCACCAACGTTATCAGCGCACTGATTCTGGGTCCAAAGGACATCCCGTTTGCGCTGGTCAGCATTGCCATCGGTCTGATTGTAGGCTTCGTCTGCAAAAAGACCAAGAGCTATGACCTGAAAACAGCCATCATCTGCGGTCTGGTTTGCGGTGTTGTTGCACCAATGATCGGTACTCCAATCGGCGTTGCAGTTTACGGCGGTCTGACCGGAACTGTGGGCGACATCATCTTCCTCGCACTCAAACAGGGCGGAGCGAATATCTTTGCCGCTTCCTTCATTCCAAAGCTGATCAACAACCTGATGGACAAAATGCTGGCATCCCTGCTGGTTTTCCTGGTCATCAAAAAACTGCCAAAGCAGTATCAGCCAAATCTGGAAGCATAAGCTCGACGTTTTCACAGACATCAAACAACAGCCCCTGCACCGTTCCGGCTCAAACGGTGCAGGGGCTGTTGTATTTTGAAGCGCTTTTGGGGGAAGGATAAAAGAAAAAAAGAGGAGCGATTCAAAATGGTAAGACGAGGGGAACAGAGCCTGATTCTGTTTTTGTTTGGAGGGGTGGGATACTCCCTGCTGGAAATCCTTTGGAGGGGCTTCACCCATTGGACGATGTTCGTGCTGGGTGGAATCTGCTTTGTGTTGCTCAGCCGCCTATCGGTCAACTGCTGCGGCAGGGTGCCAATGTGGGCGTGCTGCTTTGGCAGTGCGGCGCTGATTACAGCACTGGAATTTCTGACCGGCTGTGTGGTGAATTTAGGCTTGGGCTGGAATGTCTGGAGCTACTCCGACCAGCCGCTGAACCTGCTGGGCCAGATTTGCCTAGGATTCAGCGCACTGTGGTTTTTACTCAGCGTCCCGCTGCTGGAGCTGTCCTTTTGGCTGTGTCGAAGATTGGACGGCAGCTATCGAATCGAGTAGCGCTGGGCATAACCGCAGCGGCGGCACAGCTCTTCGCTCGGCTTGCGGCAGGAAAATCCATCATATAGGGCTTTGGCACGGGGAGAGGAGAGAATCTCCGCAAGCGGCTGCTGATAGACGTTGCCCAGCGGGATGCTTCCCTCCGAATCTAAACAGCAGGGAACAACGGTGCCGTCCACTAGAACACCAAACTGGTCGCGGAGTCCGTAGCAGAACACGGAATCCACCGGGTCCTCTCGGGCAAGGGTGGGCCAAGAAAATTTTTCGGCAGTTTCCAGATAGACCCGGTCTGCCAGAGTGATGCTGGAACGGTGCTCTAACTCCTGCTCCGGCTGAAACGGCAGCTGGAAGAAGGACTGCACCTGCTCGAAAATATCGACATTTCGCTGGTTTTGTGCTTTCAGGGTGGCGCTGTCCCGATTCCATAGACGCAGAACGCAGTAGACGGAGGTCTGCTCGGAGGCAGTCCGACAGAAGTTCAGGATGTCCGCAAGATATTCCTCCAGCGTTTGACCGGTTTGGTTGGCTTCAAAGCTGTGGACAGAGATGCTCACCCGATACAGCGCCGGAGAGGAAAGCAGGATTTCCTGACACTGCTTCAGAAGGGTTCCGTTGGTCGTCAGCGAGACCTTTAACCCTTTCTGGGCGCACAGCGCCAGCAGTTGCTTGAGTTCGGGGTGCATCAGCGGCTCTCCCATCAGATGCAGATAGACATAGTCGGTCAGCGGAGTGACCTGCTCGAGCAGAGCGGCAAATTCCTCAACGCGGATAAACCGAGGAGAGCGCGAGGTTTTGGGACAGAAGGAACAGTTGAGATTGCAGACGTTGGTGATTTCCAGATAGGCTTTTTTAAAGGGCTTGGAAGATTTCGGCATGGGAACGGATTCTCCTTTCATCGTGGTCGTCCCGGAAGTGATGCAATCAGTATATCAGAAAAAATACCGAAGGAAAAGGGTGTATCACCGCTTGTGTCCTTGCCTTTTGGTTGAAGGCGGGTGGGGATTCTGGTATAATACTGGTAAAACGAAAGAGAATCAGGCTGTGAAAAAAAGTCGGGAGGACAGTATGTTACGGAAAAATCAAATCGAGCAGATGCAGATTACGGCGATGTCGTCGGATGGAAACGGAATTGCCAAGTTTGACGGGATGGTGGTCTTTGTCCCTTATTCGGCGGTGGGGGATGAGTTGCTGGTCCGCATCGTCAAGGTGCAAAAACACTATAGCTATGGAATTATCGAGCAGATTCTAAAGCCAAGCCCGGACCGGGTGCAGGATGGCTGCCCGGTCTATCAAAAATGCGGAGGCTGTGCCTTCCGACACATTTCTTATCAGGCAGAGCTGCGGCATAAGGCCGAGTTCGTGGAATCCAATCTGCGTCGCCTCGGTGGTCTGGAGCCCAAGATGCTGCCGATTACCCCGTCGCCGCTGGTCAAGGGCTATCGCAATAAGGCGCAGTATCCGATTCGGAACCACGATGGAAAAATTGAAGCAGGATTTTTTGCAAAACGAAGCCACAGGGTCATCTCCTGTGCCAGCTGCGATTTGCAGCCGGCCTTTTTTGAGGAAATTTTGGAATATACCCGCGGCTTTTTGCAGGAGCATCAGATTTCGGCTTATGACGAGCTGAGCGGGAAGGGATTGGTCCGCCACCTCTACCTGAGATATGGCGAGGTGTCCGGCGAGGTCATGGTCTGTCTGGTGCTCAATGGCAATCAGCTTCCGGAGCTGCCGCAGTACCTTCAGGGCTTGCTCGAGGTCTGCCCGCAGGTGGCATCGGTGGTCCTCAACATCAATCGGGAACACAATAATGTGATTTTGGGCAGCGAGTGCCGAACCGTCTATGGCAAGGACACCATTCAGGATACCCTGTGTGACGTGCAGTTCGAGCTTTCTCCGCTGAGCTTTTATCAGGTCAATCGCCAGGCAGCCCAGCAGCTCTACCGTCTGGCAGCCCAGCTGGCTGAGTTCCAGGGAGATGAGCTGCTGGTGGATTTGTATTGCGGTGCCGGTACCATCGGCCTGTCGATGGCATCTCAGGTGAAGGAGCTCATCGGCGTCGAAATTGTTCCGGATGCCGTCGAAAATGCGCGCGCCAATGCCAGCCGATTCGGCGCCGTCAACGCGCGCTTCATCTGCGCGGATGCCAAGCAGGCAGCAACCCAGCTGGCACAGGAGGGCCTTGCTCCCGATGTTATCGTGGTAGACCCGCCGCGTAAGGGCTGTGACCACGAGGTGCTCGAAGCCATTTCCCAGATGGCCCCGCAAAAACTGGTGTACATTTCCTGCAATAGCGCGTCCCTCGCCCGCGACTGCAAGGAACTTGCAGCCCTCGGCTACCAGCTTCAGGTCGCCGCCCCGGTAGACCTTTTCCCAAGAACAACCCACGTCGAGACGGTATGTTTATTGTCCAAACTTCAAAGCAAGGAACATATCGAGATCGAAGTGACTATGGACGAGATGGATTTGACTTCGGCAGAGAGTAAAGCAACCTACGAGGAAATCCGGGAATACGTTTTCGGGCATACCGGACTGAAGGTCAGCCACCTCTATATCGCACAGGTGAAGCAGAAATACGGCATCATTGAGCGTGAGAACTACAATAAACCGAAATCCAAAAACGCCAAGCAGCCCCAATGCCCACCGGATAAGGAAAATGCGATTATGGAAGCATTGAAGCACTTTGGTATGATTTTGTAGATGCCTTTTGAAAGAAATTGCAGGTGGCGGTCGGTACCAAATGATCTTTCGCTAACAAGCTGTCTAAAAGTTAAACTGTCAGTATAAGAATGCTAACGAAGGTGCGTAAAACACGGAACTGCGATATTGGGAATATCCGAAAGCTGTTTTTTTCCCAAGAAGGCATCGTTGAATAAGAGGAGGATGGTATGGCGGCAAAAAGGAAAAACATAATTAGCAAGGCTAGCCCTCACACAATAAAAAAATTTGAGCTGATAGAAGAGTACATCAAATCGTGGGCACAGAAGTTGCTGTTGACTGAGTCTTGCAATGGGCTGATCTTTATAGACTGTATGTGCAACAGTGGTGTATACACCGACGATGCCGGACAATTGGTGAAAGGTACAGCAGTACGCGTCTCAGAAGCACTTAGGGAAGCATCAAGAAGCTATACGGAGAAAAATATACACATTTACTTGAATGACAAGGATAAAGCGCGCGTAGATGAGCTAAAAAAGCATCTTCCACAGGATGAGCGCAATTTTAAGATTGTCACCTCTTGTGGTGATGCGCACGAGCTACTCCGAACTATCGGACCACAGTTATATGGAACTGGGCACCTGCATTATTTCCTGCTCTACGATCCGTATGATGCGACTATTGACTGGGAAGCACTTCTACCGTTTTTCCGTAACTGGGGTGAAGTTATGATTAATCACATGGTTTCAGATCCGGTGCGGGCGATCACAAGCGCCAAGAAGAAAACGACAAAGGCAAAGTACGAGAACACTTATCTGGAAGACTTTGAGAAACTGGTGCCTTACGGAAGTGACAAGAAGGCCTATGAGGTCAGAGTGGAAGAAATCATAAATTCACTGAAAGGAGCTCGCAGGTACTACGTATCGGCATTTCCGTTCTATAACACGCAGAACTCGCTCGTCTACAATTTGATTCATTGCACGAGCAACAAGGAGGGATTTAAGCTCTACAAGAAGAGTGCTTGGAAGGTATTTGGCGCACAGTCCTCTACCAAGCACTCGGTTGAGAACAGGCAGTTGTCATTTAACCTTTTCGGTGAGATTGCTGAAGAGGAAGATGAAAGCCGCTTGCATGTTATCGATATAGCGAAATACCTGCAGCGCAGCTTTAGAGGCCGAAAGCAGGTGCCGCTGGATGAGATGTGGGAACTTCTGGATAACCACCCGATTTTCCCGTCAGAGGGATTTCGCAATGAGGTAAAGAGCGATCTTACCGATTTCTTTGGCGCGAAGATTGAGCAGATTGTGAATCCTGATACAGGAAAGAAGGAAACGGTGATCTCTTTCTCTTCTTGAGATTGAGTTTCAAATAGATGAGGTGATTGGAATTTATGGCAACGTCGCAGAAATTTGGTGGCAATTGGACTGAGGAGAAGTTGAATATCTTCACCAGCTACCTGGACGCATACCTGATTGCACTGCAAAATCAGAATTTTAAGAAGATTTATATAGATGCCTTTGCTGGAACCGGTGAGATTGAGACCAGTGACGGCGGGCAGTTTCTTGTGGGCTCTGCTAAGCGTGCACTGGCGTCTGAAAAGAAGTTCGATCATTACTATTTCATAGAAGCGGACTCTCAGAAGGCAGGAGAACTTCAGAATATGATAAACTCCGAGTTTTCGCAGATGAGGGGAATTGTTACAATTTACTGCGGCGATGCGAATGATAAGCTCGCGGAGATTATTAGCAACGTAGACTGGAGATATAACAGAGGATTGCTGTTCTTAGATCCATATGCGACGCAGGTAAATTGGGCTACGCTTGAAAATGTAGCACAGACGAAATCGATAGACGTATGGTACCTGTTTCCGTTCTCTGCACTTGAACGTATGCTGCCGAAAAACGGAAAGTACGATAAATGGGAGGATTGCATAGATCGATTGCTTGGAGATGCCGGATGGAGGAAGGAATTCTATAAGAAAGATCCTCAGATGACGCTTTTCGACCTATTCCCGGAGTCCGGACAGAGCGATAGCGAACGGATGGTTAAGGACGCAAATCCAAATCACATAAAGGAGTATATCCTCTCTCGACTTGAGACAATCTTTCCATGTGTGTCAAAACACGCACGGATTTTTAGGAATAGCCGGAGGTCGCCGATGTTCCTTTTCTGCTTTGCTATCTCAAACGAAAGTGAAGCGGCACAAAAACTTGCTCTGCGGATGGCAGACTACATATTAAAGAACAAGTAGGCGGAGGATGAAAGCACCTTGAAGACGATAAAACGAAAATCCATGCTTTATCAAACAGGGGTAGAGTATGGTGACTACACAATGAATCACGTGCAGGGGTGTGCACATGGGTGCAAATATCCATGTTATGCATTCCTGATGAAGAAGCGATTCGGGCAAATTAAGGATTACGAGAGCTGGCTTGAGCCGGTGCTTGTATCAAACACGCTTGAATTGCTGGATAAAGAGATACCGAGGCTCAGAGATAAGATCCAGTCTGTGCAGCTTTGCTTTACCACAGATCCGTTCATGGAAGGATATCCAGAGGTGTCCCAGATGAGCATTGCGGCTATCCGAAAACTGAACGAGGCCGGAATCAAATGCACTACGCTGACGAAGGGTCTGCTACCTATAGAATTGGCAGAGCTTTCTCCGGAAAACGAATACGGGATCACACTGATCACTCTGGATGAAGCCTATCGGGAACAGATGGAACCGGGAGCTGTTCCCTGTGCAGACCGACTGGCAGCACTGAGAGCGCTTCACGAAGTTGGTTGCAAGACGTGGGTGAGCATAGAACCGTATCCAACACCGAACATGATAGAGCAGAATTTACGCGAAATCTTGGAAGCTGTAGCATTTACCGACAGGATCATTTTCGGCAGAACGAATTACAGCAAGACAGCAAACGCCTACGAAGGGCATAGGCATTTTTACAATGAGTGCGCAACAGAAGTGATTTCCTTCTGTCAGGAGCACGGTATTGATTATCATATTAAGGAAAAAACAATAACGGAAGAATGAGGTGGCGTTATGGCATTATTACAAGACTTGATCCGGCAGATCAACGATCCAACACTCAGGGATAGGATTTTGCAGGAAACAGATAAACTAATGAAACAAAAAAAGTTCGGGCTTGTGTTTGAAGAGCATCTGCCCGAATGCACGCCGCTTTATGACGTGCCAATCCGTGTCGGTTCAAAAGTGGCGTTAAAGACAGGCTATGTCAGCGATATTTATATGGTCATAAAGCTCGATGGGAACGAAGCTCTCTGCGACCGCAGAGAGACGCATGAGAAAGTAACTTTCCAGCTGGATGAGATTGTCGCTATTGCAGAATTTGGCGAGCCGATCTATCCCACACTAAAACCGCTGGATGCAGTTCAGAACGCTCCAGATAGCGACCTTTGGCATACGCTGATTGAGGCGGACAACTACCACGCGCTCCAGCTGCTGGAATACCTGTACGCAGAGAAGGTGGACTGCATCTACATCGATCCGCCTTATAACACCGGTGCGAAAGACTGGAAGTACAACAACGACTACGTGGATAGCTCTGATGCTTATCGGCATAGCAAGTGGCTCTCCATGATGGAGAAGCGCTTGAAGATCGCAAAGAAGCTCCTTAATCCGAAGGACTCCGTTCTGATCGTAACCATAGATGAAAAAGAATATCTGCATCTCGGTTGTTTGTTGGAAGAAGTATTTTCTGAAGCAAACATACAGATGGTAAGCAGTGTTATCAATCCTAAAGGAGCTGCAAGGCATCAGCAATTTGGTAGAACGGATGAGTATTTGTTTTTTGTTCAATTTGGAGAATCCAGTCCGGAGCCGTTGCCGTTATCTAACGAGTGGAAGATATCTGAAGATAAAAGAGCTTCCCGTTTGAGGTGGAAGGAACTATTGCGTTCTGGCTCACATACAGCAAGAGCAGATAGCCCAAATCAGTTTTATCCTGTTTTTATTTGTAATACAGATGACGGGCCGATATTTCATTCTGTAGGAGAATCGTATTATGGCTCAAATAAGTCAGAAATAATTGCGCCGGAAGGTTGCGTTGCGGTCTGGCCTATACGTGCAGATGGCACAGAAGGTAACTGGCAGATAAGCACTGAAAACCTGAGGGCTTCTATAGAGATTGGATATGCAAAATTAGGGAATTGGAGAGGTGAAAATACTGCCATCACATACTTGGCAAAAGGAGAAAGAGAAAAAATATCCAAAGGTGCATTTGCGATTATAGGTCATAGACAAGACGGTTCTATTATTACGGACGATGATGCCTATATCCCTAAGTTTATACCGGGAACACAATGGCGCATAAAATCACATAATGCTGAGCAAGGTGGTACAAACCTGCTTAAGGAATTCTTCGGCTCAAGCAGGTTTACTTTTCCGAAATCATTGTATGCTGTTCACGATGCGATTAGATTTTTCGTTGCTAATAAGCCAAACGCGCTTGTTATTGATTTCTTTGCAGGATCAGGTACAACGCTTCATGCGATAAATCTTCTTAATGCTGAGGATGGAGGTAATCGCAGATGTATTTGTGTGACGAACAACGAATTGAGGAAAGAGGAAAGTGAAGATCTAACTGAGAAAGGGTTCAAGCCGGGAGAACCAGAATGGGAAAAACTCGGAATTGCAAAATATGTTACATGGCCAAGGATAAAGTGTAGTATCAAAGGTCAAGATGTTACTGGAAATCCTTTAGAAGGCGATTACACGACATATAAGACAAGCACAGAAGAAAAAGATAGAAATATTGTTCAGATAGGATTTGTGAGTGAAATTTCTTCTTTGAAAATAGGCGAAAAGAAAAAACTTGTTTCAGTTTTGTCTAATAAGAAATTACCTCAGACACTCGTGTCTCAAGAGTCGAAATACATAGTGTCAGATGAGGCTAAGCATACTGCGTCAATTTTAATAGATGATACAGCCAGTGAGGAATGGTTGGAAGCTTTGGAAGGAATGGATCATATAACAGATTTTTATATTGTTACATCCAACAACAAGCTTTTTAAGAGCCTCAAGGATAGCATTAAAAAAATGTTTGAACCGATATCAACTCAAGTGCCTGTTGTTATGCCAATGAAAGACGGCTTCAAGACAAACGCGGCCTTCTTCAAACTGAGCTTCCTTGACAAAACCTCCGTTGCTCTCGGCAGGCAGTTCCGTGAACTGCTTCCGGTGCTCTGGATGAAGGGCGGAGCCATTGGTAAGTGCCCAGTTCTTGAAAATGATGGTCTCCCGAACATGCTGATCTTGCCGCAAAACAAAATGGCTGTTCTGGTAGATGAAATATATTATTCAGAGTTCGATGCCGAATTGAGCCGGCATCCAGAAATCCAGACAGTCTTCATTATAACGGATTCAGAGACAGCATACCGGTCGATGATTCGTACCTACGATGGCAAAGACTGCTATCAGCTTTACAGAGACTATCTGGATAATTTCAGAATCAATACGGGGAGGTAACCATGAGAGTAGAATTATTCCCTTTTCAGAAAAGAGCGCTTGCTGATATCCGTATGAAGACTGCGGAGGCAATGGGTAGCTATCACAGAACACATGCGCCGCAGGTGGTTTCCTTTACTGCTCCAACCGGAGCCGGAAAGACCATCATTATGTCCGCGCTGATTGAGGCTATTCTTTTCGGTGATGAACAATATATGGAGCAGCCGGATGCAATCATCGTCTGGCTTTCGGATTCGCCTCAGCTGAACGAGCAGTCAAAGCAAAAGATCGACTCCAAGGCTGATAAGATCAAGTTGTCGCAGTGCGTTACGGTTTCCGAGGAATCCTTTGATAAAGAGGTATTTGAGGACGGTCATGTTTATTTTCTGAATACGCAGAAGCTGTCGGTTACCTCCAAGCTAACGAAAAATGGCGATGGCAGGACTTATACAATTTGGCAGACGCTTGCAAATACTGTTCGGGAAAAGAGCGACAGGCTGTACTTTATCATAGATGAAGCACACCGCGGCATGCAGGGACGTGAGGCCAGCAAGGCCACGACAATCATGCAGAAATTTATCAAGGGTAGCGATGAGGATCATATTCCGCCGATGCCAGTGGTGATTGGTATGTCCGCGACGACTCAACGGTTCAATGCTCTGGTCGAGGGCACATCCTCAACCATACATAAGTCCATTGTCACAGCGGATGAAGTGCGAGCGTCCGGACTTTTGAAAGACCGCATTGTCATCACTTACCCAGAGGCCAGTGCGGTCAACAACGATATGGCTATCCTGCAGGCGGCAGCAGACGACTGGAAGGAAAAGTGGGAACATTGGACGCAGTATTGTTTTGAGCAGCATTACGCCTATGTGAATCCAATTCTGATCATCCAGGTGCTAAATGGAACCGGGGGCAAGCTAACCGATACCAATCTGGATGATTGCATCGCAAAGATCGAGGAGCGGACAGGATTCAAGCTGGAAAACGGTCAGGTAGTCCACACCTTCGGAGGAACAACTGCCTCCCTTACGGTAAACGGGTTTGAAGTACGTTATGAGGAACCTTCTCGTATCGCAGATGACCGAAATATCCGTGTTGTGTTCTTTAAAGAAAATCTGTCTACAGGATGGGATTGCCCAAGGGCAGAGACCATGATGTCCTTCAAACACGCGAATGACGCTACCTATATTGCCCAACTCCTTGGACGCATGGTCAGAACTCCGATGCAGATGCATATTCAGGTCGATGATGTCCTGAATGATGTGCATCTGTTTTTACCGTATTTTAACGAGAAAACGGTCAAAGATGTCGTGGAGGCATTGCAGAGCACTGAGGGTGGAGATATTTCGACAGACATATATGGCGAGTCACTATCTGGAAAACGCTTCGAGACACTAACTGTTAAACCGAAGAAGAAAATGCAAATGTCAATTCCGGGACAGATGACTTTGGAGGTGTTTGCAAATCAAGGTACCGAGGCGCCAGCTTTGGTATCCATAACGGATACACAGGGTGCACCTACTCCGGTACAGCAGCAGACACAGATCTCGGATGTAGCAGAAGTGACACCCGCACAGCCTACAAATGCCTTCCAGCAAATGAGCGCCGATAGCACACAGACCGTTCAGACGGATGTTAAACCGACAGCAGATGCTCAGCCGAGCGCAGTTACTGCACCCGAAACTATGGCTCCAGATAGCCAGCAGGAAGAAGTAGAGGATTTATTTGACCGTGAAGCGGTTATGAAATTTATCAATGATGCCGGCCTGCTTTCTTATAATGTCAGAGCGCTCCGGATTAACGATTACCTCAAATCGCTATATCGGATGGCACACCTGCTTAGTATGTCCAAGCTGCACCGTGAGGCAATCAGAGAGGTGCAGGATGAGATTGTCCAGATAATTCGTGATTATGTGGAAGATCTGAAAGCTGCGGGCAAGTACGATGATCTTGTGCAGCAGGTAAAGCAGTTCAAGCTGGCCACGCAGATTTTTGATGCGTTCGGCGAGACTGTGGACAACTATTCTGTTCATGATATGTTTACGACGACCGATACAGATATTGAACGTCAGTTCCAGATTGCTGATGTGAAGTTGGGACGTGAAGGCATTGGTATGGCATATGGCAATAAGTATGGCGATCTCAGTGACCTCACGGCTTTTAAGATAGACGTCATTCTTTTTGTTGCTGACGAGAACTGCATGAACAGACTTCATTCCTATGCGGAAAACCGGTTCCACGGACTGAATGATGATTATCGCAGATATATTGCCACTATCAACTCAGAGAAAATCCGCAGAGATTACGACAGCATCGTCTCTGATGGTGATGTGGTCAGCAAGCATAACTTCCGCCTTCCAGAGACAATACAGGTTCCACATGAGGCTGGTGGCAAAGAATACCGTGATCACTTGTTCGTTAGTGATACCACGGGAACAGCGAAACTGAAGCTAAACGGCTGGGAGGCTGATCTGATTGCAGAGGAAGAAAAGCGGCAGGATTTTGTCTGCTGGATTCGCAATCCTTCCAGAGCGTCATGGGCACTGTGCATTCCCTATGAAATCAACGGAGAGATTAAACCAACTTATCCCGATTTTATCATAGTGCGTGAAGATGAGCGCCTTGGCTATGTGATCGATATCCTTGAGCCACACAGTGCAGACTTTAAGGACAATCTTGGAAAGGCTAAAGGTTTTGCAGAATACGCAAGACAGAATCCGGGTGTCGGTAGAATCCAGCTTATCCGTATGGGTAAGGATGCAGCGGGAAGAAATCAGTTCAGACGACTAGATATGTATAAAACAGCAATCCGTGAAAAGGTTTCTTGTGCGATAAACACAGATGAGCTAGATCATATCTTCGATACAGATGGTGTCATCGAGTAAGAATCATAATATCTAGGTATTTTCACAACATCTGGAACTTCGATACTTTTGAAGCAAAGTTGGATAATAACAAACAAAACCTTCCACAGAATTCATCTCCCCACTGGATGAAATCTGTGGAAGGTTATGTTTTAGGAGGCTATAAATGTGCAAGCTGTGATATAGTTGCATCTTCATAGGCGACTAAAACAAGGGGAGTGCAGAGGGGAGCAATCTCCTTTGACGCTGGGTTTCCAATAGGGGCGCGAAGCATCCCTGTTGGCACACGATTTTCCGTAGGAAAGTCTAGTGTGTTATACCTTTGCTTCCGGCCGACGTGGGAAAGGGGTTGGCTTCGCTATCTGCTGTACGGGCAGATAGCGGTTGACAGACACTTTTCTGCGACAGTAGGACAGGCGGATTTTGTGACACCAAGGTGACACAAATGCAGGATTTTTGCAAAGCAAAATCCGACTGGACGGAGAAGGAAGCAGAGGTATATATAAGCTCTCGTCCCGCCGCAGCGACACACTAAAACCACCACGGTAGCTCCAGCCAGAGGTTGTCCATCGCGGTATCTTCCAACGTCTTTGCGCGGCTCTCCCGCAGATTGAAATGAATTGCTGAGCCGATCATCGTATGCTCCACATCGTCTGTAAAGCCATAGCGGTACAGCAGATAGGCTTGTTCACGCTCGGAAAGCCTGTCCAGACCTTCGTACAGCTCACGCATGGTTTCTTTGTCCACATAAATCTGTTCCGGAGACTTGACGGTCGGATCGGCAATGGCTTCGATGCGCAGCAGTCGCTCCTCACCGGGAAGGATCTCATCCAACCGGATTTTCTGCAAGGCAAGTCCGTCTGTGGTGCTGGTCATTTTCTGCTCATATTGAGAGAAAACATCTCGTATCAGGTCGGTCATGGCGTTGCGGATGAACGGTGCGGCATAGGTCAGAAACTTAATCCCCTTGCTGCTGTCAAAGAGAGGGATGGCGGTCAGCAGACCGAGGCAGCCTTCCTGTTCCAGATCGCTGGTTTCTGTACTGAGATCGCTCTCTGCCAGATTGGATTTCAAATAAATCTCATTGGCGGTTTTGCGGATGAAACCCAGATTGTTTTTCAGAAGAAGGTCACGAGCCTCTGTGTCCCCTTTCTGCGCCAGTGCACAAAGCTGCTCATTATCCTGTTTCTTCATCATCCTTCTCCTGTGATGAGGCTTGCTCTAAGGTGGTCTGGAAAAAGCCTGTCAACGCCTGTCCAAGTGTATTAAGTGCATCCCGATTGACACCATCCAAGCCAGCCACACTGCCGATAATCAGATTAGATACCTGCTCCGGTGTAATGGTTGGATTTGTCATATCCTGTCCCTTTGCAACCTCTGTAAACATTTTTTTGGTTTGCTCTGCGGTCATCGACTGAATGGCAGCAAAGTCATTGCCGATTTCTTTTTTCACTTCCTTGACCGCCAGCATAAACTGATTTTCAATGGTGGCAAGGTCAGCTTGATAAACCGATGTTCTCAGATGTGCGATGTCCCGTGCAGTTTGTTCGCCTGCTTCTGTTTTTACCGTTTTCCGCGTTAGGCTGCTGATAGTCGTATATAGCTGGTTCTGCGCGGCATACCCGGCGGCAACCGTATCGTTGAAATACTGCTCTAATATGTAGGTCAGATCAAGAAAGCGAGGACTTTCCAGCAGGTAATTGACCACCTGAGCGTTTGCTTTTCCGGCATAGAGGTTTCTTGCCGCCTGTGCAGATAAGCCCAGCTCGTCAATGGCATAATTCTTTTTATCAGGGACATTGGTTATGCCTAAAAGAAAGTCTGTGGAGACATTAAAAGCTCTGGCAATACGGATGATATTCTCGTCTCCGAGCTTGTCCGTTTTTCCGGTCAGAAACCTACTGAGCAAACTGTCACCGCAGCCAATTTTCAGCGCAAGGTCTGTCTGAGATACCTTGTAGTATTTCATCAGATCGGCAATCCGATCCCGGACAGTACCGGGCAAAAAAGTGTTCGTCATAGCTTATGTCCCCCTTTCCTCTGTCGGCTTTTTGATATACTTCCCGCTTCGGATTCTGGCATCGGCGGGCTTCTCCGCATTCTCCGGGATAATCCAGCGGCTTCCTGCCCGCTGTGCGCCGGTGATGCGCCCCTCATTACAGAGGACGCTCACACGCCGGTGTGAGATACCCCATTTCTCTGCTGTTTCAAAGGTTGACAGGTATTTCATGCGCGTTCGACCTCCTCCCCAAAACTAACTTCATTATATTCAATAAGTGGAATAATATCAAGGTATATCTTGTGAATAATCGCCGTCCTGCGATTTTTGCATTTTTGCAAGAATTCAGGGCGGCTTTTTCTTTTTTTGCGGAAAT
>URFD01000014.1 GCA_900547015.1 uncultured Oscillospiraceae bacterium
ATATAAGAAAAATAAATTCCAAAGAGGAGACTTTTTAGCGCAAAACCAGCCCCAGACAATCAGGTTTGTGGGGATATCTTTGCTGAAAAAAAGCCCAGAGCCCCGAGCCGACAACCGCAGCCGGACACCGTGGATGACGTTCCTCCCATGAAAAGAGGTCGTTTCGAAAAAATCAATCTCATACAAGCTGAGCGTGTACTCTGAATCGTTCTGAATTTCGCTGCGCTCCAAAGGGATATCTTGCAGCTTTAAAAGTGCGGAACAATGCGTTGCGGATGATGTGAGCCGGGACCGACAGCAAGGATGCCTGCAAAGCATGGATGCCCTGCCACGCGCCGGTCTGCCCGTTTTCTGCTGCCGCGCTGCGGCGCCGCACTTTATAATCTGTTCCACCATCACATTTGCTGAAAAAAATGAATGGCACATATTTATTTTATCTGTTATGCGAAGAGTTGTCAAGAAAATTGTGTTGACATTTGAAGGTTTGGGTGGTAACATGAAAATTAAAACAAAGAGCATATCCCATAAATCGTAGAAGGGGAAGCCTTCGAAGATGGTTTGGGCCCCATTTGGGCCGAACATCCTGTACCAGAGAGCAGGCGCAGCCGACCGGCAGCTGGAAGCGCCGCAGCAGGAAAATGCTTCGTTTGAGCCACCACCCCGGAGAGCGTGTGAACTGCCCTTGGCCTTGGGCGTTTAAGCACGACGCAGCGGCAGCGTTATTGGCCGGCACGAGAGATGTTCCCCGCTTTTTTGGGGGGACATAATACGGGTGGAACCGTGGAGCCGATTGAGAAATTCAAGCTTCATCCCTGCAGTTGGGATGAGGCTTTTTTGTTTTTTAAAAATCCCGGTCTTGACGGGAACTTTTGAGCCAAGCAGCCGGAAAGGAGGAGCACCGATGGAACACACCGTTTCCCACAACGCAAAGCGGGAAAAGGGCACCGGCGAGATTTGCGACATCTATGATGTCTATGGCAACCGCACCGGAAAAACCTTTGTCCGGGGAGAGCCTCTGTCCGATGGACAGTATGTCATGGTGGTTGATGTTTGGATCGTCAACAGCAGCGACGAGATTCTGATTCAGAAGCGCTCGCTGCAAAAAAAAGACCTGCCCGGCACCTGGGCAACCCACAGCGGCTGTGTGCTGGCGGGAGAAACCAGCCTGCAGGCGTGTATCCGGGAGCCGCGGGAGGAAATCGGAATCCAGATCCTGCCCTCACAGGTGCATAAGCTCAATCGAAAATTACGCGGCAAGTTGCTGTCGGAAAACTTTGTCGTGGAGCAGGATTTCGACCTTTCCGATGCCGTCTTGCAGGAGGAGGAGGTCAGCGCAGTTCGCTGGGTCACCGTCTCTGACCTCAAGCAGATGGCAAGCCGGAGAGAGTTTTACCGCTATCCCGAGTTTTTCGATGTGGTGCGCTTCTTGGAGGAGCGCCGCAAACGGAAGGACTGCCGCAAATGGAACACACAAAACAACCAGTAAGGAGGAAACAACAATGATCCATATTACATTAAAAGATGGAAGCGTAAAGGAATTTGAATCGGGCGTTTCGGTCATCGATGTTGCAAAATCGCTGGGCGCAGGTCTGGCAAAGGCTGCCTGCTGCGGACGCATCGACGGCAAGGTCGTTGACCTGCGTACCCCAATCCACGAGGACTGCGGTTTGGAAATCTGCACCTTTGATGATGAGGACGGCAAGAGTGCATTTTGGCACACAGCTGCCCATGTTATGGCACAGGCAATTCAGCGCCTTTTTCCAGAGGCAAAATTCGGTATCGGCCCTGCTCTGGAAAGCGGCTGGTACTACGATATCGGCGGAGTCAAACCCTTCACTCCGGACCAGTTTACAGCAATCGAAGCTGAGATGAAAAAAATCGTCAAGGAGAATATCCCGGTTGTTCAGCGCATCATCACCGTAGAGGAAGGCAGAAGTCTGTTCGCAGGACAGGACTATAAGCTGGAACTGCTCGAAGAATATGCTCAGAAGGGCTGGGAGCTGAGCGTATATACTCAGGGAGACTTTACCGACCTGTGTGCCGGCCCGCACCTGATGAGCACCGGCACCATCAAGGCCTTCAAGCTCACCCAGGCAACCAGCGCTTATTGGCGCGGAGATGCTTCCCGCGACAGTATGTGCCGTGTATACGGTGTGGCATTCCCGAAGGCAAGCGAGCTGGATGCCTTCCTGCAGCAGCAGGAGGAGGCACGCCGCCGCGACCACAACAAGATTGGCCGCGAGCTGGAATACTTCACCACCGTCGATGTTGTCGGTCAGGGCCTGCCGATTATCCTGCCAAACGGCGCCAAGGTCATCCAGCAGCTTCAGCGCTGGATTGAGGACACCGAGGCTCAGCGCGGTTATCAGCTGACCAAGACCCCATATATGGCAAAACGAGAACTGTATAAGATCAGCGGTCACTGGGACCACTATCTGGATGGTATGTTTGTATTGGGCGACCCGAACGACGAGACCAAGGAGTGCTTTGCTCTGCGTCCAATGACCTGCCCGTTCCAGTATCAGGTTTACCTGAACCGCGCCCGCTCCTACCGTGACCTGCCAATGCGTCTGGGCGAGACCTCTACCCTGTTCCGCAACGAGGATTCCGGCGAGATGCACGGCCTGATTCGTGTCCGCCAGTTCACCATCTCCGAAGGCCACCTGATTATCCGTCCGGACCAGCTGGAGGAGGAGTTCCGCGGCTGTCTGGAGCTTGCAAAATACTGTCTGGAAACCGTAGGTCTGGCGGAGGATGTCAGCTACCGCTTCAGCCAGTGGGACCCAAATCGTACCGATAAATACGAGGGCACCGCAGAGCAGTGGGATGCAGCCCAGACTGCGATGAAGAACATTCTGGACCATCTGGGAATCAACTATAAGGTTGGTATCGATGAGGCTGCCTTCTACGGTCCAAAGCTGGACATCCAGATTAAGAACGTATTCGGCAAAGAGGACACCCTGATCACCATTCAGATTGATATGCTGCTGGCTCAGAAATTCGGCATGACCTATGTGGGCGAGGATGGCAAGGACCACACTCCATACATCATCCACCGCACCTCCATCGGCTGCTATGAGCGTACTCTGGCTCTGTTGCTGGAAAAATATGCCGGCGCACTGCCGACATGGCTGATGCCGACCCAGGCGATGATCATTCCAATCAGCGAAAAACACCACGACTATGCCCAGAAGGTTCTGGAATCCCTCCAGAATGCCGGCATCCGTGTGGAAGCTGACTGGCGCTCCGAAAAGATGGGCTATAAGATTCGAGAAGCCCAGCTCAAGAAGATTCCGTATATGCTCATCGTCGGCGAGAAGGAAGCGGAGGACAGCACTGTTTCGGTTCGTACCCGCAAGGAAGGCGAGGGCGGCGTGCTGTCTGTTGAGGACTGCGTTGCTCAGATTCTGGAAGACATCCGCACCAAAAAACGCTAAGACTGCAATCGATCCCCTGTCCGACCGGCTCGGATGGGGGATTTTTTTGCCCTTGTCGGGGTCGGGACAGGGCAAATTCACAAAACTTTTGTTGCACAAACAGGCGCTTTCCTCTATAATAATACTTGGATTGATCACAAGATTTTCTGACCGACAGTATTTTCTGCCAGGTCTTGCAGATCAGGAAGGAATGACTCGGTGAAGAATCAGGTACTTTTGCTGAATACCGGATATTCCCTGCGTGGGCTGATGCAGTCAAACCCCAATGTGGCGGCACAGTTTGCCCTGCTGGGAATCGATTTTGATGAAGAACGGCAGGTGTCAAGCCGCCAGCAGCTGATTGAACAGGTCAGCCGCTCGGTTCAGGACTGTCAGCTGCTGTTATTGTTGGACCATGACCCGCAGCTGCGTGCCCGGGAGATTCTGGCGCAGGGCTTTCGCAAGCCGCTGCATCGGGATGAACAGGCGGCGCAGCAACTGGCGTCCCACGGACAGGCGGAGACAGCGATGATTCCGCAGGATGCCGTTGCCCTGACCGACCCGGGGTGCAGTCAGGCAGGCTTTGTCCTCTTTTTCCCCAGCGTCTGCGTGGCGCTGATTCCCGGCTCCGCGGCGGAGGCTCTGCGGATGCTGGCCAATCAGCTGTTTCCCATGCTGTTGACCCACAGCTTTCCGGGAGCGGTGACGGTGGATGTTCCGTTGCGCTCCGACCGAATCGAGGAGGTTCAGGATTATCTGGAGCGGGTGCGCCGCCGCAACCGTGCGTTTCTGCCGCTGCTGGGCGGCACAACCTCCAACCCGGTCCTGCGGCTGATTGCGGCGCAGGACAGCCAAAAGCGCTCCCGCCAGTGCTGTGACAGCTTTTTGGAGGATTTGGTCAGCGAGTGCGGCAATGTCACCACCGTTTCTCGGGTGGGAGTTCGGGGAATCCGTGCGCTGGAACGGAAAAAACAGCCGAGCCAAACGGAGTTTCTAAACCGCGCTTCGGCTCCACCCCGCACAAACTCAGCTGACCTCTATGCAGCCCCACCCCGCACAAACACAGCCGACCCTTATGCGGCGCTGTCCGAGCAGCTCTATGAGCCGGACGACCTCTATGATGACGACGAGGACGAGGAAGAACCGCAGGAGGAGCCACAGCGTCCGTCCAGCCGCAGGAAAAAGGTGGAGCGCACCGCCCGCCGCCAACAGGAGGAGGAACCTGTCCGCCGACGCTCCCCGGTGATTACCCTGCTGTTGACCGTCTGTGTCTGCGTCTTTCTGGGGTCGGTCGGCTATCTGGGCCACTATTACTGGAAATCGGCGCAGAACCGCACCGCCTACGAAACCCTGCGTGAGGTGTATGACCACCACACGCTGGTAGCGCCGTCAGGCTATCCGCAGGGCTATGACCGGGACTTTGCCGGCCTGTGGGAAATCAACCCTGATGTGGTGGGCTGGCTGAGTATTGCAGATACCGCGCTGGATTACCCGGTTGTCCAGACCACCGACAACACCAAATACTACCGCACCAACTTTGAGGGCCAGTACAGCGAGCACGCGGTTCCCTTTGTCGATGCCGCTGTTGACCTCAAGCGTCCGAGCGACAACGTCGTAATCTACGGACACAATATCCGCACAGACGGCCAGATGTTCAATATCCTCAAGGGCTACAAGGAGCTTGCCTACTATCAGGAGCACCCGGTGGTTCGCTTTGACAGCGTCTATCATCAGGGAGAATATAAGATCATCTCGGTCTTTTATGCCAATACCCTTTCCCAGCATGGGACAGTCTTCCCCTACCACGAGTTCATCGATGCACAGAGCACACAGGAGAAGCAGGATTACATCGACAGCGTGCTGGTTCGCAGCATCATCAACACTGGGGTGGATGTCAAACCCTCGGACGAGCTGTTGACCCTGTCCACCTGTAGCTACGAGTTTAAGGACGCGCGCTATGTTGTGGTGGCACGCAAGGTTCGCTTTGGCGAAAGCGCAACGGTCGACACCTCCGGTGCCACCATGAACCCGACTCCGCTCTACCCCGATATCTGGTACCAGCTGTTCGGCGGAACCAAGCCCGACGAGCAGCAGCTGAAGGCAGCCCTTCATTCCTGATCTATTTTTCCGAAGTTAAAAAGGAGGAGTTCCGATGATGACACAGGTTCAAACCGCACAGCAGCCTCCGCAGAGCGGAGTTACTGCCGAGCTGTACGCACAGGTCGAGGATTATCTGTCGCGCACCGAGACCCAGGAAAGCCAGCCAACCAAGAAAAAGCGCAAGGTCATCAAGAAAAAGAGCGCAAAAACCACCGAGAGCAAGCAGGAAGGAATTTCTGCCGGACAGCTCGAGGTCAAAATCAACGGCAAGGCCGTCCACGCTTCGGCTTATGAGATTGTTAGCCGAATGGTAGAGGCGGAGATGGGCTCGACCTTCCAGCCCGAAGCGCTCAAAGCGCAGGCAGTCGCGGCCTATACCTATGTGCGTTTCCACAATCAGGCGGGCGTCATCCCGAGCGTAGCAGCAAAGGACACCCCTTGCGCTCAGGTCAAACAGGCGGTTCAGGAGGTGCTGGGCGAGGCGGTTTACTACGACGGCAAGATCATCAATGCCACCTACGGTGCCTCCAATGCCGGCCAGTCGATGGATGCGGAACACGTTTGGGGAAATGCCCTGCCATATCTGGTCAGTGTAGACAGCCCCGGTGATACCACCCTGCGTGCCTACGGCGCAACCAAGACCTTCTCTGAGCAGGAAATCGCAGAGCTGATTTCCGAGGAGCTGGGCATCGACCCGTATCAGTATGGCAGTCCGAGCCATTGGTTCTCCGATCCGGAGTATATCAACGGACAGTATGTCGATAGCATCGAAGTCTGCGGCATCACCATCAGCGGACGCAAGCTGCGGGAAGAGCTGATGGATTTCAAAATCAACTCCGCTGCCTTCGAGGTGGAGTATGATGGACAGTTCACCTTCACAACCTATGGCTATGGCCATGGTGTCGGCATGAGCCAGCAGGGCGCAGACTACTACGCGATGCTCGGCTGGGACTATGAGGAGATTCTGACCCACTACTATACTGGAACGATTGTCCGATAGCTTCCCCGAATAAAATAGAGCAAAACAAAAAACATCCGGACCATCTGGTCCGGATGTTTTTTGCTTTGTAAAGGGGGATATTCCCTAATTGCGCTGGTCGTTGTCCTCGTCAGGAACCGGGTCTCCGGTGGTGCCGTAGCCCCAGCCTGAGCCGGTGACGCTGATCTCGACAACCTTGGTCTGATACTCGCCGGTCGTCAGGTTGGTGGCGGTGATGGTGATGGTTGCGGTACCGGGGCTGATGCCGGTCACAACGCCGTCGTTGTTGACCTGTACGATGTTGCGGTCGCTCGACGAACATTCAATCGAGACCTCATTTTGCGGCAGTCCGACCTGAATATCCAGCAGCTTGTCACGGCCGACCTCAACCGAGTTGTCCGCTGCGGCAAGTCCCAAATCAGCCTGAACGCCCTGATTCTGGTTCTGGTTCTGATTTTGGTTCTGATTCTGGTTGGAGTTGCCCTGGTTGGAGTTGCCTTGATTGGAGCCGCCGGTGGTGTTTGCCATAACGGTGACGGTGGTGGTTGCGGTGACACCGTCCTTGGTGGCGGCGGTGATGGTGACCTCGGTGGTCTGGTCCAGCGTGACGATGCTGGTGACATAGCCCTTCTGGTCAACGTCAGCAATTCTCGGATTGCTCGAGGACCATACTAAGTCGGTGCCGACCGGGTCTACCATGTATTGCAGCTGGGCTTCCTCGCCGGCATTGAGTACCAGCTGGTTGATGCTCAGCTTGACCTTGTTGTCGGTGCTGCTGCCCTCCTCCTGAACGGTGATGGTGCAGCTTGCGGTCAGCCCGTCTGCGGTGGTAGCGGTCAGGGTTGCCTGACCTGCCTTGGCAGCGGTCACGACGACCTCGGTTGCGCTGTATCCGTCCTTGAGGGTGATCAGCTCACTGCTGGAGCTCCAGTTGACCTTGCCGATTTCGGCTCCGCTCGGGGAGACCGACAGATTGATGCTCTGGGTCTGACCGACGGTCAGGTTCATGGAGGTCTGTGCAAAGGAGATGCTTGGATGGTTCTTGTCACTCGAGCCGGAAACGGAAACAGTGACCTTGCAGCTTGCGCTGAATTTGCCGTCCGAGGAGGAAACGGTTACCTCTGCCGAGCCGGGGTTGACGGCGGTGACGATGGCTGTACCCTCGTTGCCGCTGACCCGCACGATGCTTTCGTCGCTCGTTTTCCAGCTCAGACTTGCCTGTGCCTGCTCCGGCTGTAAAACAGCGGTCAGGGTGGCGGTCTGCTCCGGCTTGAGGGTCAGGGCGGTTTGATTCAGGGACAGTCCGGTCAACTCTTTGCCGTTGCCTTTTACGGTGATGGTGATGTTGTCTACATAGCCACCATCATCCGAGGCTGCGGTGATTTTGGTGGTGCCGGCGCCCACTGCGGTGACAAGGCCCGAGTTCTTATCGACGGTTGCGACCGAGGTGTTGCTCGAATCCCAAGAGCAGGTCTGAATCGGCGCATCTGCCGGGGTTACCTTCGAGGTCAAGGTGACGGTCTGTCCGACCTCCAGTGTGATTTCCCGCTTGCCCTCGATGCTGACGCCCTTGACCTTGCCCAGCTTCTTGGCATATTCTGCCGCACCTGCATAGACTGCCGGGTAGTAAGCGTCATCGTTGACGACTGCCTGCGAGACATCAACCTCGGAGTTCTCGCCGTCCCGCACTCTGCGTGCGACCAGAACGAAGCGCGCGTCCTTGAACTCGTAGGTACAGGTGGACAGGGTCAGCAGCTCATCCCCGTACTTGATGTCGATTGGGGTATCGAAGATGCTGCGGCGCTTGACCTCGCTGATGAAGTTGTTGAAGTCCGCCTCGTCCTTGGCATCAACAAAGGCGTTGTAGCTGAAGGTGTTGCCATTGTCGTGTTCGGCAAGGTTGTTGGTGATAAAGGCCGCGAAGATTTTGTAGGTTCCGGTCTTGTAGACGCTGTCAAAGGAGACCAGCGGGTGCTCCTTGTAGAAGGACAGCTGCTTGTACTTGGTCAGGTCGTTGAACATCTGACCGTCGTTGCGGATGTTGTGGCCGTAGATGGTGATGTTGGTGCTTGGCTTTTTGACATCCGCCTCCCAGTCGATGTATGGGGTACCGTAGTAGTCGTACTCCTTGTTGAAGCCCAGACGGTGGTAGTAGTCGTTGTCCGAGGTCTGGACGACCGGGAAGTTGACGTTGGTTCCGTCAATCTTCAGCCAGCCCTTGATGTCCTCATTCTCCTTGTAGAAGGAATAGAACTTGGGCAGGTAGTCGTTGGGGTAGCCTTCGATGTTGGACAGCTTTCCTTCCTCGGCGTCCTTTTCGGCCTTTGCCATCTGGTCTTGGAGGTTTGCGATGTTCTCCTGCGATTTCTGGTTCTGTGCGCCGAAGTCCACCAGATAGGTGATGGAGCCGACAAAGACGCACAGGCACACCCACATCAGGATTTTGCGAACCTTGTCAAAGCCGCTGTCGTCCCGGTTCGGGAAGATGCGGTACAGGATGCCGCGGAAGCCCTTCGGCGCCTTGGGGGCGGGTTTTTGCTCCTGCGGCAGATTTTTGCTCTTTTTGCCTTTTCCCTTCCGGCCGGTCGGGACTGCCTCGGAAGGGCTGGCTACGCTCAGCGCAGCAACTCCGGGCACAACGCCCATTCCCTCCAGCACCGCTTCTTCTGCGTCACAGCTGCCTTCGGGAGCGGATGGGAAGCTGTCCACCAGCTTGCGTGCAAGGTTAAACAGACGGGCGGCAGCGTCCGAGGTCATCTGGGACAGAGAATGATAATCTCCGGCATCCAGCTCCTGCATGAGACAGACCTTGTTCAGGACGGCTGCCACATATCCCTTTCGGGTCTTGAAGGCGGCATTGGGCAGGCTGATGCTTAACCCCAGCACATCCTTTTCCTGCTGGCTGGAACAGCCCAGTGCCATCGCTGCGGCAACATTGGCGCTGACCGGGCCGAACTTCTTGCCGATTTTGTCGTTGATGCCCAGCTTCTCCAAATCCATCTCCTCCGGCTGACAGCTGTATTCGGAGCAGATGAACTGACCCTCCGGGTCCACATGGTGGAAGCGCTTGGCAGCCAGCCCCGCGGAGCCGGATTCGGCAAAGGCCAGACGGATATTTTTCTTGGCGCATTTTAAGGCGAGTGCGTGCTCGATGCCGTTGACATCGATGCCGTACACATGGGTGCCCAGACGCTGGACGATGGTTCTTATCACGCTGTTGCAGCGTTCTGCCGCCTGCTGACGGTTGGCACTGCTGTCCGAGATGCGGATAATCAGCTCCGAGCGCTTCTGATAGATGGCAACACAAGGGCTCGGTGCTTCCAGCAGGTCGCGCAGAGCTTCCTCAGCCTGCTGCAATTCCAGCTCCATCACACGTAGCACACGGCTGTGGCAGGAAACGGTGCTGGTTTTGCTCAGCACCTGGAACAAATAGCTGAAAAACAGGCTGGTCTGCTCCTCGGCATCCGAGGGCAGTGCCACGATGTGAAAGCTGTCCCCGGCAACTTCAAATCCGGGGAACAGGGATTGGCGGCATGGAAAGACCCGTGCGCCTTCCGGCAGCAGGGCAAGCCGCTGTGCTTCTTCGGCGGCCAGATGTCCCCGCTTTTCCAGCTGGTGGGCGACATCCTCGCTGAAGGCCAGCTGCTGTCCGCACAGCTCGGCGATTGCCTGGATGCAGGCGGAGTCCGCCTGTACCTTGTCGACCAGCGGACACAGGATGAGGGACTGCGGCTGTGCGCCGGCAAGCAGGGCACGCCGCAGACTGCTGATGTCACGGACCGGTAGCTGCTCGACCTCATAGCCCAGCACACGCAACTCTTTTTCCATGTAAGGGGATGCCAGCAGTCCGCCGGAGCGTCCGGCATCGACCCCGATGATGTATACTTTCAAATGATTCCACCTCGATTGCGGTCATGGTTCAGGGGATGAACCCCGATGGGTGTTAAAAAAACGGTCATGGCCCGTTGGACCCTGTTGCTATGATAGTCCAAACGAACCGTGTTTTCAAGCGGAAAATCCTGCTTGTAGCAGGAGGCTAGGAGTTGGAGATGCTCAGCTGCTCGATGTTTTCGATGGCTCGGGAGATCAGCTCCTCCTGTGCCATCTGCTCCTCGGCGAGCTTGACAAACTTCAGCTGCGGCTTGGTGCGGGGATGCTTCGGAGTAAAGACGGTGCAGCAGTCCTCATACGGCAGGATGGAGGTTTCAAAGGTGTCAATCTTGCGGGAGATCAGGACAATTTCATCCTTGTCCATGCCGATGACCGGACGCAGAACCGGCATATCTGCCGACTCGTCGGTGCAGGCAATTGCCTGAATGGTCTGGCTGGCAACCTGACCGACGCTCTCGCCGGTGACCAGTGCCTCACACTCGTTGGCACGGGCAACCCGGCAGGCAATCTTCATCATATAACGGCGCATGATGATGGTGAACAAATCCTCCGGACACTGATCCCGGATGGCTTCCTGGATTTCAGTGAAGGGTACGATGTACATTTTGATGCGTCCGCAGTAGGAGCACATCTTCTGTGCCAGATCTAGCACCTTCTGCTTGGCGCGCTCGGAGGTGTACGGAGGGGAGACAAAGTGGATGGCACTGATTTCCAGACCACGCTTTGCCATCATGTATCCGGCAACCGGGCTGTCGATGCCGCCGGAGATCAGCAGCATGGCTTTGCCGCCGCTGCCGACCGGGATGCCGCCTGCGCCCTTGATCTGGCTGCCGTGGATATAGGCGGCATAGTCGCGGACCTCCACCATGACCACAACATCAGGATTGTGGACGTCCACCTGCAAATGCGGGAACTGCTCCAGCAGATATTCGCCCACTCCGGCACAGATTTCCGGAGATTTCATCGGGAAGCTCTTGTCCGAACGCTTTGCCTCTACCTTGAAGGTGACGGCATTTTCCAGCTCGTCGCGCAGATATTCGGCGGCGGTGGTTTTGATCTGCTCAAAATCCTTGTCTACGACACACGCGCGGCTGAGCGCTGCGATGCCGAATACCTTCTGTAAACGGTCAACCGCCTCGTCGAGGTCATAGCCCTCCTCGTCCGGCTCCACATAGATGGTGGACTGTGCCTTGCGGAAGTGGAAGGAGCCGACCGGCATCAGCTTGCGGCGGGCATTCTTGATCAAGCGGTCCTCAAAAGCGTGGCGGTTAAGCCCCTTCAGAGCGATTTCGCCATTTTTCAGTAAGATGATTTCTTTCATAAACGAACTCCTTTTGGGTGTGGTTCTATCATATCTGATTTATTTTCGTGTTTGTGGTTTGGTGGCAGTCTATCTGCGGAACCGCTCGAGCCCTTCCTCAAGCGCCGCCAAAAAGACCGGGACCTCCTCGGGTGTGTTGTACCGTCCAAAGCTCAGGCGGATGGCGCTGTCAGCGCGTTCGTGGGAAAGCCCCATAGCGGACAGAACATGGCTGGCTCCGCCCTTGGCACAGGCAGAACCGCTCGAAACATAGATGCCCTTTTCTTCCAGAAAATGCAGCATGATTTCAGAGCGAACCCCCAAAGCGGAGAAGTTCAGTATATAAGGTGTTCCGTCAGCGGGGGAATTGATGCAGATGTCCGGCAGTTTTGTCAAACCGTCCAAAAGCATTTGTCGGATTTCGGAAACTCTTTTGTGATTTTCCTCTCGTTCGTCCATCAGCAGTTCTGCGGCCAGTCCCATCGCACAGGCATTGGCAATCCCTTCGGTGCCGGGACGGATGTTCTTTTCCTGTCCGCCGCCAAAGCTCACCGGACGCAGCCGGCTGCCCTTCTTGACATACAGCGCACCGATGCCCTTGGGCGCATAGATTTTGTGTCCGCTCACCGACATCAGGTCGACGTCCGGATTTTTTCCAAGACGCAGCGGCTCCTTGCACCACGCCTGCACCGCATCACAGTGGATGAGCACCTGCGGCCAGCGGCGGCGCAGCTGACGGCACACCGAGCCCACCGGCAGGATGCTGCCGACCTCGTTGTTTACTGCCATCATCGATACCAGTACCGTGCGCTCGTTTACCGCCTCCAGCACCTGCTCGGGGCTGATTTGTCCGTTGCTGTCCGGCTCCAGACGCACGATTTCCCAGCCCTCCTCCTCCAAAAAGCGCACGGTATTCAGGACCGCGTCATGCTCGATGGCGGTGGTGACGATGCGGTTGCCGCGCCGCTTCTGGGCTCTGGCAACGCCAAGGATGGCGATATTGTCCGCCTCGGTGCCACCGGAGGTAAAATAGATTTCGGAGCTCTGGCATCCCAGCGAGGCAGCAACCTGTCCGCGTGCCAGCTCCAGCTGTTTCTGCGCCTCAAAGCCCTTGCGGTGCAGTGAGGATGGATTTCCATAGCAGCTGGTCAGCATTTCATATACTCGTTTGGCGGCTTCCTCTCTGGTTCTGGTCGTCGCACTGTTGTCATAATAGATTTCGTCCGGCAAAAAAGCACACTTCCCTTTTTCTGCAAATCTAACGGCTTCCTCCTGCCATTTTGCGGAGAGCCGATTTGTTCTCTGCCGCCCGAATGCGGACAGAGAAGGATATACTGTTTTATTATACTGCATTCCGCCGAATCTTTCAAATGCCGAAGCCCATTTTCAGCGGATTTTTCCTCGGTTCCGGCGATTTTTTTGCTTTGTCGGAAAATTTTGCAAATTCCCGGACAAAAACACCTTTGTTTCCGACGCAATATCCGCTATAATAAAGGAGGACAGAGTAACCGCTGTCACACAGAAAAGACATTTTACCCCCCATTTTTCAAAAGACCATGAAAGATAAGGATGATGACACAGCTCTATGGCAATCAATCGTTTTATGAGGGCGACCCTCAAGGCCCTCTCCTACCCCGAGATTCTCGATAAAAAGAACGGCTATCGTCTGCAACGCACGATGGTCAATGCCGCCCACCCCCATGTCCTGCGTCCCTTTTACAAGATTTGGGACCACGAGGTCTGGGCAGGCGACCACAATATCCCGGTTCGGGTCTTTTCCCCGGATTTGAACGGGACCTTTCCGGTGCTGCTGTTTTTCCACGGCGGCGGCTGGGTCACCGGCAATATCGACTCCTACGATAAGGTCTGCACCAATATGGCGCGTCTGACCCGGCACATCGTCGTGTCGGTGGACTACCAGCTTGCCCCCGAGTATAAATTCCCTGCGGCGCCGGAGGATTGCTATCTGGTGGCGCGCGAGCTGTTTTTGCACAGCGACCTGTTCGGCATCACGCCCGACCAGATTACCCTCATCGGCGACAGCGCCGGCGGCAATCTGGCTGCGGTCGTTTCGCTGATGGCGCGGGACCGCGGCGAATTTCTGCCGGAGCGCCAGATTCTGCTGTACCCGGCAACCAACAACGACCACACCGAAAATTCGCCCTTCGAGTCGGTTCGCACCAACGGCAAGGGCTACCTGCTCACCAGCAAGCGGATGGTGGACTATATGGCGCTCTACCGCTCCTCGGACGAGGATTTGCAGAATCCCTACTATGCCCCGATTCTCAGCGAGGATTTGAGCCGTCAGCCGCGCACCCTGATTATCACCGCCGAGTATGACCCGCTGCGGGACGAGGGCGAAGCGTATGGACAAAAGCTGGCGGACTTTGGCAACGCGGTGGAGATTCACCGCATCCACGATGCCCTGCATGGATTTATGTCGCTGAGCCCGGGCTTTAAGCACGTCAAAAAAGCCTACCGCTATATTAACCATTTTCTGGCGGAGCAGCCTACCGACTTCGGCGAGGTCATCAGCGAGACCGAAGAGGCCAAGGCGGAACTGACCGAACAATCTGATAAAGAGGTGAACTCTCTTGAGAAATAAACCGGCAGACTGGAGCCGTCTGGATAATGCGGCCAAGATTTTTCCGCCGACCAGCAACAAGCAGGATACCAAGGTGTTCCGCTTCTGCTGCCAACTCAACGAGTGGGTGGACCGCGAGACCCTTCAGCTGGCGACCGAGCGCACGCTCGAGTCCTTCCCGATTTTCCGCAGCGTCCTCAAGCATGGGCTGTTCTGGTATTATCTGGAAAAAACAGATCTGGTGCCGATTGCGGAGCCGGAGTACCGTCCGCCCTGCGGCCCGATTTACGACCCAAACAGCCGCAATCTGCTGTTTGAGGTCACCTGCTATCGGGATCGCATCAATCTGGAGGTCTACCATTCTCTCACCGACGGCACCGGCGCCCTGCAATTTTTAAAAACGCTGGTCTGCAACTACCTTGCCATCAAATATCCGCAGACCCGTCAGGACCTGCTGCCGGAAATCGAGTACGATGCTTCGGCAACCGACCGCGACGAGGACAGCTTTTCCAAATACTACGACCCGCACCATCAGGTGAAACGGACCCGCGGACGCAAATCGGCCCAGCTCAAGGGCTTGCGGGTGCCGGAGGGCCGCATCCGCATCATCGAAGGTATCATGCCGGTTCGGGAGGTGCTGCAGCTTGCCAAATCCTACCAGACAACCTTGACCGTCCTGCTGACCTCTATGATGCTGATTGCCTTTGCCGAGGAGATTCCACTGCGCAAACGCAAGCGTCCGGTCGTGCTGGATGTTCCGGTCAATCTGAGAAACTACTTCCACTCGGATACGGCTCGAAACTTTTTCGGTGTCATCAAGGTGGGCTATAATTTTTCCGAAGGCCCCGGAACGCTGGAGGATGTGATTCGTCAGGTTCGGGAGGAGTTTGCCCGCGAGCTGACCGCCGACCAGCTGGGTGCGCGGATGGCGGCACTCTCCAAAGCGGAGCATAACTATGTGGCGCGGGTGGTTCCGCTCGTCCTCAAGGATATCATCCTCCGGACGGCAGACCGCATCAACGAGGCTTATATGGCAGGCTCCATCTCCAATATCGGCAAGATTGAGATGCCGCAGGCCGCCCAGCCCTATGTGCGCCGCTTCGATGTCTTTGTCAGCACCGAAAAATTGCAGGCGTGCGTCTGCTCCTATGGCTCCGATCTGACTGTCAGCTTCACCTCGGCCTTCCGCAGCACCAATGTTCAGAAAAACTTCTTCCGCCAGCTCACCGCCGCAGGGATTCCGGTGGAGATTCAGTCGAACAAGATGGAGGATGATGTACAATGAAATACTGCGAAAAGTGCAAGGTGCTGGTTCCCTCCGGCAGAGAGCGCTGCCCGCTGTGCCAGAGCTATCTGGCGCCCAGCGATGCTGCCGGATACGACGATGAGATTTTCCCTTATATTCCCACCATCTACCATCAGCACAACCTGCTGATTCGGCTGGCGCTGTTCCTGTCCATCACAGGCTGCGTGGTCTGCTTTGCCCTCAACCTGCTGATTTGGAACAACAGCTGGTGGTCGATGTTTGTCCTTGCCGGGGTGGGCGCAGGCTGGGCAACCCTCATTCAGGCGGTCCGCAAGCGCAGCTCCTTCTGCAAGCACGTCCTCTATCAGCTGGTCACCGTTGGGCTGGTGGTGGTGCTGTTTGACTGGATGACCGGCTTCCACCGCTGGTCTTTCAACTATGTCATTCCGGCGCTGTGCATCTTTGCCATGGTCGTGATTGCCTCGATTGCCATCACAGGCCACCGGATGATTTCCAACTACATCATCTATATGGTGGTGTCGGCGGTGTTTGGCATCGTCCAGCTGTTCTTCCTGCTGCCGCACTGGACCACGATTCTCTGGCCGACGGTTCTCACCGCTGCCGCCGGGGTCATCTATCTGGCGGCGCTGGTTCTCTTTGTGGGCAGGGACACTTGGTTCGAGCTCAAAAAGCGCCTTCATTTATAAAAGCACCGGGAGGATTTTTGGTTAGTCGGTTCTGGCCTGTACCGTTATATAGAAATTTGTACGATTTCCTCCCCCAATTTTTAGATGAGAATGAAAAAATATCCGCAGGAAACCGGTTGTTTTTTACTCACAACCATGGTAAGATATGAAGTGAACGAATTTGGAAGATGTTCACGCTTGTGTCCTGTCCTTTTTCCTGTGGACAGAACAGCTAAAAAAATCCGCCCTTTCCATTTGGAAAGGGCGGATTTTTTGTTGGATTCTTTTACAGGGAGTCGATGCGTCTGCGGAAGGTACTGCGCAGCAGCAGAACCGAGATAAAGCAGGAGATCACCTCTGCAATCGGGAATGCCAGCCAAACCTGATTCAGGGTGCCGAGGCGGGAAATCAGCCACGCGCAAGGCAGCAGGATGACCAGCTGACGCATGACCGAGATGAACAGACTGTTCTTTCCCTCGCCGATTGCTTGGAAGAAGTTGGAAAATGCGATGCCCAGCGCTGCTGCCGGGAAGCACAGGCTGATGGTACGCAGGGCGGAAACGCCGATTTCCATCATCTCTTCGCTGGCATTGAACATCATCAGCAGTCCGCTTGCGCCAAACTGGAACAGCAGCAGACCGGCCACCATGATGCCCAGCGCGATGAGGGTGGCAAGACGCAGGGTGTGCATCAGGCGCTTCTTGTTGCGCGCGCCGAAGTTGTAGCCCATGATTGGCATTGCGCCTGCGCCCAGACCAAAGACCGGCATAAAGACGAAGGACTGCAATTTGAAGTAAACGCCCAGAACGGCAACCGCCGCCTGAGAAAAGACGATGAGGATGTTGTTGAGCGCCATGATCATGATGGAGCTGATGGACTGCATAATCATGGAAGGGAAGCCGACCTCAAAGATGTCGCGCACGATGGCGCCGGAGAAGTGGAAGCCCTGGAAGGTGATGTGTACTGCGTGCTCCTTGCGGATGATGACATACACCGCAAACAGCATGGCGAGAATCTGTCCGGCAACGGTGGCAACAGCAGCGCCGGTCACTCCCATAGCAGGCAGGCCGAACCAGCCGAAAATCAGAATCGGGTCCAGCAGGATGTTGGTGATGGCGCCGATTAACTGGAACACCATCGGGTAGAACATATTGCCGGTGGCCTGCAAGGTCTTTTCCAGACAGATTTGGATGAAGGAGCCGAAGGAAAGGACGGTTACAATCGAGGTGTAGGTCACGCCCATCTGGATGACGGTCGCATCATCGGTGAAGGCAGAGAAAAACATCCGGCAGAAAAACAGGCCGAAGATGACAAAGCACAGCGATTCCAACAGGGAAATCAGGATACCGTGAACGGCAGCACAGCTGGCTTCCTCCTCGCGGTGCTCGCCCAGTCGGCGGGAGATCAAAGAGTTCAGTCCAACGCCGGTTCCGACGCTGACGGCAATCATCAGGTTCTGGATTGGAAAAGCCAGAGAAACAGCGGTCAGAGCGTGCTCCCCGATTTGGGCAACATAGATGCTGTCTACAACATTATATAGAGCCTGAATCAGCATCGAGAAGATGGCAGGCAGGGACATGGACATCAGCAGCCGTCCAATCGGCATGGTGCCCATTTTGTTTTCGGTCGGTTCTCTCATGGTAGTTTCTTGCATAAAGACATCCTTTCTTTTATTTTAGATATTATGACGAAAATAGGACTGTAATATATCAATAATGCTCAAAGACAGTCCTAACTATTATAGCACAGCTTGCCGGAAAGACAAGACTTTGCCTCGAAAAAATCTGAAAAAGCCGCCCTTCCTCCTCTTGCGGGGGTCGGTGAGGATTGTGTATAATTTGGATAAGAAGAAAAAACCCCACGATAGAGAGGAAGGACAGGATATGTCAAAAGTATTTTGGAAGGGCTCGACCCTGCTGGCTCCGGTGTCTCCCACCATGGTCAGCTGCGGCACCGCAGAAAAGCCCAATATCATTACCATCGCATGGACCGGCATCGTCAATTCCCAGCCGCCCATGACCTATATCTCGGTGCGGCCCAGCCGCTATTCCTATGACCTGATTCGCCAGAGCGGCGAGTTCGTCATCAATCTGACCCCCTCCAAGCTGGTTCGTCAGGCAGATTGGTGCGGTGTGCGCTCCGGTCGGGATGTCGATAAGTTTGCCGAATGTCATCTGACCCCGGCTCCTGCCAATCAGGTCAGCGTGCCGCTGATTGAGGAGTGCCCGATTAATCTGGAATGTAAGGTCAAGAGCATCATGCCGCTGGGCAGCCACGATATGTTCCTGGCAGAGATTGTCGGCGTGGACATCGACGAGGAATATCTGGACGGCGACGGTAAGCTGCACATGGAGCAGTGCGGGCTGGCTTCCTATATGCACGGGGAATATTTCGCCCCCGGCAAAAAGGTCGGCAGCTTCGGCTACAGCGTGAAGAAGCGCTCCAAGAGAACCCCGGACCAGCAGAGCAAGGGTCGCAAGAAGCCTGCCAAAAAGAAATAGAATACACAGAAAAAAGAGGGAATTTTTTTGAAAAAAATCTTCCCTCTTTTTTGATTTTCTTCTGAAAAGATACGAAAAATGGCTTGGTGAAGCCATTTTCTGGGCCAAAAAGTTTTTTAAAAAATCTTGCAAAAAAGTGTTGACAAATCCGAATCTCGATGATATAATGATACTCGTGATTTGCGGATATGGCGGAATTGGCAGACGCGCTAGATTCAGGTTCTAGTGAGGTTAAACTCATACAGGTTCAAGTCCTGCTATCCGCACCACGGAGAAAGCACTTCAGCGAAAGCTGAGGTGCTTTTCTTTTTGCCTGCTAGAACAGAGAAAAAAGGAAAAGCCATTTGAACCGTCAAGGCGAAGATTCACCCGCCTTCCTTGACATTCCGGTAGGGCTGTGCTATCATGGAACAAATTATTTTCAGGGGGTTTTTGCATGAACGGATTGCGCCTGGCTCTGCCGACACCGGCGGATGAACAGAAGGTTTGGGCCTATCGGGAAGAATTTTTAAACCATGTCAGCAACATGGACGGCACAGGCGGCCTTGCAGAGGCACAGAGCTTCGAGCAGTGGTACAGCCGAAATCTGGCAAACCGTTGTGAGCAGACCGTTCAGCCGGGTTTTGTGCCGGCGACGACCTTCCTTGCGCTCGATGAGGAGACCGACGAGCTGATTGGCATGATTGACATCCGCCACTACCTCAATTCCGCTCTGCTCAAGCATGGAGGACATATCGGCTACAGCGTCCGACCCACCTGCCGCGGCAGAGGCTATGCCACCGAGATGCTGGCACTCGCCCTCAAACAGTGCCGTACCTTGGGACTGCATCGGGTGCTGGTCACCTGCAACCGCACCAATCTTGCCTCCGCAAAGGTGATTGTGCATAACGGCGGCGTTCTGGAAAACGAGCTGGAAAACGGCGGCATCGTGACCCAGCGCTACTGGATTTCCTTATCAGATAAATAAAAACGAAAGCAAGCCCGAGGAAGCGATTTCCTCGGGCTTTTGTGCGCTTTTAGATGCGGTGCAGCAGGTCAGTGTAGGTCGGCATTGGCCATTCCTTTTGGTCTACCACTGTCTCCAACGAATCGCAGACCGTGCGCAGACGTGCCATTGCCCCACATACCTGCTCGGACAGATACTGAGCGCGGCAGTACAGGTCCGAAATCTGAGTGGATTGCTGTAGGATTTCCTCCAGCTCCCCGGTTCGTTCCATGGCAGCCTCCACCGAGCAGCTCACCGATTCCAGATGTGTCTGCATCCTCTGCGGGTTGATGCCGCAGGCGTTCAGCTCATGGACACTGTGTGCCAGCGTTCCGCTGTAACGGATGCAGCTGGGGATGATCTGCCGCTTGGCGATTTCCAGCATCGTTGCCGCTTCGATCTGGATGACATGGATATAGTTTTCCAGCTGGATTTCGTAGCGTGCCTGAGTCTCCTTCGGGGAAAAGACATGGTATTGGTCAAAGAGCCGGATGTTTTTTTCCTCGGTCAGGGCGCGGAAGGCCTCCGCAGAGGAGCGCAGGATGGGCAGTCCGCGGCGCTCGGCCTCCTCCACCCAGTCCTTGGAATAGTTGTTTCCGTTGTAGATGATGCGCTGATGGGCTGCGATGGTGTCCGCGATGATGGCTCGGATTTCTCTGTCGCGGTCATCGGCCTGTTCCAGCCGCTCGGCAAAGACATGGAAGGAATCGGCAAGAACGGTGTTGAGCACCACCTCGGAGTAGGCAAGCGACTGGGAGGAGCCCACCATCCGAAATTCAAACTTGTTGCCGGTGAAAGCAAAGGGGGAGGTGCGGTTTCGGTCGGATTCGTCTCGGGTGACTGACGGGATGGTGTTCACCCCAAAGTTCATCGTTTCACGGCAGACGCTGTCCGGGCTGCTGCCGGCTGCAATGTTGTTCAGGATGGAGGTCAGGTGGTTCCCCAAAAAGATGGAGATGATGGGAGGGGGCGCCTCTCCTCCACCTAAACGATGGTCATTTCCGGCACAGGCAGCGGACATCCGCAGCAGGTCTGCATACAGGTCTACCCCGCGTAAAAAGGCGCAGAGCATCAGCAGAAACTGCAAATTGTGTTCGGGGTGCTTGCCCGGGCTGAGCAGATTTTCGCCGGTGTCGGTACACAGCGAGTAGTTGTTGTGCTTGCCTGAGCCGTTAATATGGTCAAACGGCTTTTCGTGGAGCAGGCAGGCCAGCCCGTGTTTTTTGCTCAGCGTCCGCATCGTCTCCATAATCAGCTGGTTGTGGTCGCAGGCAATGTTGGCGGTGGAATATTCCGGAGCCAGCTCGTGCTGGGCAGGGGCAGCCTCGTTGTGCTTGGTCTTGCTGGCAATCCCCATCTCCCACAGATTGCGGTCCAAATCCTGCATGAACTCCCCGACCCGGATGCGGATGCGTCCGCAATAGTGGTCATCCAGCTCCTGCCCTTTGGAGGGCTTTGCGCCGAACAGGGTTCTGCCGCAGATTTTCAGGTCCAGTCGCTGGTTATACAGAGGGTAGTCCACCAGAAAATACTCCTGCTCCGCGCCCACCATCGGGGTGATGCGGCTGACATTCTGGTTGCCCAGAGCGTGCATCAGGCGGACTCCCTCCTGAGACAGTGCCTGCATGGAGCGCAGCAGTGGGGTTTTGGCATCCAGCGCTTCGCCATTGTAGGAGCAGAAGGCAGTCGGGATAAACAGGGTGTCGTCCCGCACAAAGGCAGGAGAGGTCGGGTCCCAGGTGGTGTAGCCTCTGGCTTCAAAGGTGGCACGCAGTCCGCCGGATGGGAAGGAGGAGGAATCCGCCTCACCCTGAATGAGCGCTTTGCGGGAAAATTCCATAGAAATTTCCCCGTCGGCTCCGGTGACGGACAGGAAAGCATCGTGCTTGCCGGCGGTGATGTTGTTCATCGGCTGGAACCAGTGGGAATAATGGGTCGCGCCCTGCTCAATGGCCCAATCCTTCATGGCGCTGGCAACCACATCGGCAATCTCGGGGTCCAGGTTTTCTCCCAGACGGCGGGTGCGGGTCAGGCTTTCGTAGACGCGGCGCGGCAGTCGCTTTTTCATGGCGGCATCTCCAAAAACGCGAGAACCGAAAATCTCTTCGATGTTCATACAGAATCCTCCTTACTGAATGGTCGTTTTTTATACACAGTTTCCCCGGAACAGGGGAATGAAAAGCCCTATTTGCCTTT
>URFD01000015.1 GCA_900547015.1 uncultured Oscillospiraceae bacterium
AGCGTATTTTTCGTTATTTTTTCCACAATCATTTCGCGGAAAATGGTTTATTGATCCCATTTTTCCCGGGTTGATACCCATTTCCCGCAGGTCATTAAAAAAAGGGTGGTGACAAAACTTGTTAGATGTACTCAGCAAAGTCAAGCAAGCCGAAGATGCTGCACAGCAGCTGACCGGCGAAGCCCAGCAAAAAGCGGCGGCCATCCGTGCCGATGCCCAAAAGCAGGGAAAGGCAGTCCTTGACAATGCCAAATCCGATGCTGCCAAGCTCTCTGAAGAGATTCTGTCCCGCGCCCGCAACGACGCGCAGACCTGGCTGGAAAACTCACAATCGGTTTCCGAGAATGAGTGCAGGGCCATGGCTGAGAAATCCCAAGAAAAACTGACCGCAGCGGCAAACCTCATTGCAGAGAGGATTGTGAACACACTATGATTTTGAAAATGCAGAAGCTGACTCTCATCGGATTTCTTGCAGACAAGGAAGCCCTGCTGCGGGATATGATGAAGAAGAAGTGTGTCCAGATCGAGGGTCCGGAAAACATCCAGGACTACGAAAGCATCTCTGAGATGACCGTAGCCGGCGTTTCCCAAACCTATGAGCTGGAGCAGGATCTTGCAAAGTTCACCTCTGCCATCCGTGCCGTGTCTCCCTATGAAGAAAAGGGCGGACTTTTCGCCAAAAAGGAACAGGCTGATTTTTCTGTCATGCTTGACCAAAAGCTTTACGAGACAGCCGTTTTACTTCGAGACGAAATCAATGGCATTGTGAAACAGATTTCCGATCAGAAAAACGCAAGCTCCCGTGCCCAGCTTCAGATTACCGCGCTGGAGCCGTGGAAGAATCTGGATTTGGATTTGTCTGTCACACAGACACGCTCCACCGCCCTGATGTACCTGACAGCTGCCGCAGATGTGAACCTGGAAGAATTGGAAAAAGACCTGCTGGAGGCTTCTCCCTTGTGCTACATCCACAAGGTAAGCTCCTCTTCCGAGATGTCGTGCCTGCTGGTGCTGTACCATAAGGATGCACAAGATGCTGTTATGGAGGTCATCAAAGGCTTCAACACCAACCGCCCCGACTTCGCTTCCTGCAAGGGAACCGCAGCCGAAAACATCTCTCTCCTAAAAAGTCAAATCGAGACCAGCGCTCAGGAAATCGAGCGTCTGACCGAGCAGCTCAAGGCAGCAGCAGAATCTGCCCAGCTCCTGAAAACAGGCTCCGATATGATTTCGGTACAAATCGATGACCAGAAGGTACGGGAAAATATCTTCCAGACCCAGAGCGTTTTCGCACTGACCGGCTGGATTGCCGAGGAAGATGCCGACAAGGTCAAAAAGCTGCTGGACCGCTACTCCTGCTACTACACCTTGGAGCAGCCCGCAGAGGGGGACGACCCTCCGGTCAAGCTGAAAAACAACAAGTTTGTACAGCCGTACGAGCTGATTACCGAGATGTACTCCCTGCCGACCCCGGACGGAATCGACCCGACCCCGATGCTCACCCCGTTCTTCATCCTGTTCTTTGGCATGATGCTGGCGGATGCAGGCTACGGTCTTTTGATCTTCCTGCTGTGCTTCATCGGACTCAAAAAGTTTAAACCCGACGAAGGCTTCCTCAAATCCGCCATGCAGATTGGTACATCCTGCGGATTGTCCACCATGTTCTGGGGCGTGATGTATGGCGGCTACTTCGGCAACCTGATTCCTCAGGTGGCAGAAAGCTGGTTTGGAAAAACCATCACCATCCCTGCCGTATTCGATATGCTCAATGACCCAATGTCCATCATGATCCTGTCGTTCCTCCTCGGTGCGGTTCATCTGTTCACCGGTATGGGCATCAAGATTTATATGCTGGCAAAACGCGGTCATCTCATGGACGGCTTGATGGATGTCGGTCTGTGGTACCTGATTCTCGTTGGTCTGCCAATGATGGTACTGCCCGCAGTTGCCAATGTCGGCAAGATCTTAGCAATCGTCGGTGCCGTCGGATTGATTCTGACACAGGGCCGTCATGAAAAAAATATCCTGATGAAACCGATTAAGGGCGTTATGAGCCTGTACGACATCACCGGCTATCTGTCGGATGTCCTGTCCTACTCGCGTGTGCTGGCGCTGGGTCTTGCCGGCGGCATCATCGCAAACGTCTTTAACCTTCTGGGCACGATGCCCGGCTTCAACTTGATTGGCATCATCGCCTTTCTCCTGATTTTTGTCATCGGCCATGTCTTTAACTTGGCAATCAGCGGTCTGGGAGCTTATGTACACACCTCCCGTCTGCAATATGTCGAATTCTTTGGTAAGTTTTATGAGGCCGGCGGCAAACCTTTCCGCCCATTCCAGGCAAATACAAAATACACTCTCATTTCCGATAAGGAGGACAAATAATCATGGAAGCAACAACTTTTTCTCAGTTCTTTTTCTCTGGTAACTTTTTAGCAGTATTGGGTGCTGCTCTGGCAGTAGGTCTTGGCGGCATCGGTTCCGCAAAAGGTGTCGGCATCGCCGGTGAGGCTGCTGCCGGACTGATTGCAGAGGACCCGGACAAATTCGGTCAGACTCTGATTCTGCAGGCTCTGCCTGGTACACAGGGCATCTACGGCTTCCTGGTCGGCATCATGGTCATGCTCAACTGCGGATTCCTCGGCGGCACTGCAAACCTCACCTCCTCTCAGGGTCTGTATGTTCTGGCTGCTTGTCTGCCTGCTGCTCTGACCGGTCTGGTTTCCGGTATCCATCAGGGACGCGTTTCCGCTGCCGGTATCAATGTTGTAGCAAAGAGACCGAACGAAGTTTCCAAAGCCATGATTTATGCTGCGATGGTAGAAACCTACGCAATCCTTGGACTTCTGATCTCCATCCTGCTGGTTATCAACGTCGGCAATATTGCTTAATCCCTGCCGGGACAGTTTCACAAAACCGCTGTGAAGCAGAAACTTTGAAATCGAGGTGAAACCGGTTGAACAACATTGAAAGCATTACCAAGAAGATTGCGCAGGACGCTCAGGCTCAGGCTGACCAGAAAATCGCCGAGGCACAAAGCGAAGCCCAGCAGATTCTCCGCGGCTACCAGGAGCAGGCAGACAAGCTGCTCCGGGATGCACAGGAGCAGGCTCAGAAAGAGGCTGCTGCCATTGCCGAGCGTGTGGAGTCCCAGTCCGGTCTGATTCGCCGCAATCTGATGCTGCAATACAAACGACAGGCAATCGAACAGGCATTCCAGATGGCTCTGGAGCAGCTGTGCTCGATGCCGAGTGACAAACAGGTCGAGCTGCTTGCCGGTGCTGCCGGAAAATATCTGTCGGCAGACGCCAAGGTCATCCTCAACCAAAAGGACAAGGCCGCCTTTGGTGACAAGCTGGTTGCAGCCATTCAGGCTAACTTAAAAGCCTCCGGCAAGGATTTTGCCGTTACCCTGTCCGAGCACACCGGCTCCATGCAGGGCGGCATGATTCTGGCAGAGGGAAAGATCGAAACCAACCTTTCTTACGAGATCCTCGTCAAAAATCTGCGCGATGAGCTGGAAGGCGAAGTCGCAAGTATTTTGACCGAATAGAATCGCAAGAGGATCATCTACAAGTAAGGGAGGTGCATGGTTTGAAAAAAACAAAGGATACACAGTATCTTTATCTGTCCGCCAATATCCGTGCACAGGAAACCAAAATGATCGGCGCGCAGGCACTGCACAAGATGATTGCCGCAGGCAGCGCGGAAGAAGCCTTCAAGACGGTGAACGATGCCGGAATCGGTGTGGACTATGATTACAGGGATTTTGAATCTGCGCTGACACAGGAGCTTGCCTCCACCTATGAACGGCTGGAAAAGGCATCTCCCAATCCGGAGATGTTCCGGATTTTCCGCTGCAAATATGACGGACACAATCTGAAAGCACTCATCAAGGCCGGTGCTGCCGGCACCAGTGCGCAGGAGCTGCTCATTCCTCTGGGCACCGTGGATGCAAAGGTTCTTCAGGACGGGCTCCGTGACGGCAACTTCGGCGCTTTGGAGCCTGAGCTTGCAGCTGCCGCTGTCAATGCAAGGGATTCTCTGGCCAGGGTCAATGACCCGCAGATGGTGGATGTCATCATCGACCGGGCAGTCCTGCAATGTATGGCAGCTTTGGCAAAGCAGTACAAAAGCCCATTTCTTGACCGTTTGGTCGATGCCCAAATCGACATCGCCAACATCCGCTCCTTTGTCCGCATCAAACGAATCGGACAGGAGGTCAGCTTCCTCAAGGAGGTGCTGGCTCAGGGCGGCAGCATCCCGCTCAGCCGTTTTGTCGAGCTGTATCCCAAGAGCTTTGACGACTTTTGCGAGATGCTTGACACCACACCCTATGGTTCGGCTCTGTCCGGCGCCTATGACGCCATCCGGAACCGCTCCTCGCTCTCGCTGTTTGAGAAGCTGTGCGACAACTATATGGTAGGGGTGCTCAAATCTTCCCGCTTTGTACCGTTCGGCATCGAGCCGGTGCTGTCCTATCTGGTGGCAAAGGAGAACGAGGCACAGGCGATTCGCATCGTCATGGCCTCCAAGATCGCCGGTATTGCACCGGAAAAAATCACGGAAAGGCTGAGGGAAACTTATGCGTAAAAAGATTGCAGTTGTCGGCGACAAAGGCAGCGTCCTCGGCTTCAAGTCGGTAGGCTTTGAGGTGTTCACCGCCGTTGCTCAGCAGGAGGTTCAGCAGGTCATGCATACCTTGTGCAAAAGCGGCGACTATGGCATTATCTTCATCACCGAGCAAGCCTATGTCCAGATTCCGCAGATCATCGACGAGTACAAGGAACAGCCCACTCCTGCCATCATCCCGATTCCCGGCAAGGACGGCAGCCTTGGCATCGGCATCAAGAATGTCAAGAAGAACGTCGAGCGAGCTGTTGGCGCAGACATCCTGTTTAACGACTAGCCTTCGGGCAGCCGCTGATTCATTCTGATTTTTGCTTTGCACCCTTTGGTGTGCAAATCGCTTTTGTGTTTCCTCCTCCCTCTTTGCTCAAAAGGGGGAGGCAGGCGCGGGCTTTCCCGCGAAAGACTGATTTTTAAAGTAGGTGAAAATATTGAGCCAAGGCAAAATTGTAAAGGTTGCCGGTCCGCTGATCGTTGCCGAAAATATGCGCGACGCCAATATGTTCGACGTAGTACATGTCGGCAAGCAGAAGCTCATCGGTGAAATCATCGAGATGAGAGACGACAAGGCATCCATTCAGGTATATGAGGAAACTGCCGGCATCGGCCCCGGCGATGATGTTGAGACCACCGGCGCTCCGATGTCTGTTGAACTGGCTCCGGGCGTGCTGACCAGTATCTTTGACGGTATCCAGCGTCCTCTGACCAAAATCAGAGAGATTGCCGGAAGCAATATCACCAGAGGCATCGAGGTCACCTCGCTGGATCACGATAAGAAATGGGATTTCGTTGCTACTGCTAAGGTCGGCGACCATGTTGTAATGGGCGATGTTCTGGGTACCGTTCAGGAAACCTCCATCGTCACACACAAGGTCATGGTTCCACAGGGCTCTGAGGGCGAAATCGTCGAAATCTTCTCCGGCAGCTACAACATCACCGAGACCATCGCCCGAATCAAGGGTGCAGACGGTGTCGTCCGCGATGTTTGTATGCTCCAGAAATGGCCGGTTCGTGTCCAGCGTCCATATAAAGAAAAGCTCTCTCCGGATATTCCGATGATCACCGGTCAGCGTGTAATCGACACCCTGTTCCCGATTTCCAAGGGCGGTACCGCAGCAGTACCGGGTCCATTCGGCTCCGGTAAAACCGTTGTTCAGCACCAGCTGGCAAAATGGTCGGACGTAGACATCGTTGTTTACATCGGCTGCGGCGAGCGCGGAAACGAAATGACCGACGTACTCAACGAGTTCCCGGAACTGAAGGACCCAAAATCCGGCGAATCCCTGATGTACCGTACCGTTCTGATTGCAAACACCTCCGATATGCCGGTTGCTGCCCGTGAGGCTTCCATCTACACCGGCATCACCATCGCAGAATATTACCGCGATATGGGTTACTCCGTTGCTATCATGGCTGACTCCACCTCCCGTTGGGCAGAGGCTCTGCGTGAGATGTCCGGTCGACTGGAGGAAATGCCAGGTGAAGAAGGTTACCCGGCTTACCTGACCTCCCGTCTGGCACAATTCTATGAGCGTGCAGGCCGCGTCATCTGTAAAGGCAGCGACGAGCGCGAAGGCTCTCTGACCGCAATCGGCGCGGTATCTCCTGCCGGCGGCGATAACTCCGACCCGGTTGTACAGGCTACCCTGCGTATCGTTAAGGTATTCTGGGGTCTGGATTCCTCTCTGGCATACAAACGTCACTTCCCAGCCATCAACTGGCTGACCTCCTACTCCCTGTATATGGACCAGATCGGCGAGTGGATGGATAAAAACATTTCGGATGAATGGTCCGGTCTGCATCACGATGCGATGCTGCTGCTCCAGCAGGAATCCGAGCTGGAGGAAATTGTAAAGCTGGTCGGCTACGACTCCCTGTCTGCGCCTGACCGCCTGACCCTCGAGGCCGCTCGTTCCGTCCGTGAGGACTACTTGCAGCAGAACGCATTCGATGACGCTGACACCTACACTTCCAACGCAAAACAGTATCGGATGCTCAAGATGATCCTCTCCTTCTCCAAGGAATGTCGCAACGCTTTGAACAGCGGTGTCAAGGTCGACAAGCTGCTGCACCTGCCGGTTTCCGAAAAAATCGCCCGTGCAAAATATGTCCCTGAGGACCGCTTCGAGGCATACTTCCATGATACCATGACAGAGATTGAAACATCGGTATCCAACATCATTTCTGAGGAGGTATCTGCATCATGTTAAAAGAATACCGCACCATAAGAGAGGTCGCAGGTCCTCTGATGATGGTTTCTGATGTAGAGGGCGTCACCTATGACGAGCTGGGCGAAATCGAGCTGCCCAGCGGTGAAGTCCGTCGCTGCAAGGTACTGGAAGTAGACGGCGGCAACGCAGTGGTACAGCTGTTTGAAAGCTCCGCAGGCATCAACCTGCGCGACAGCAAGGTTCGCTTCTTCGGTCACGGACTCCAGCTGCCTGTTTCTGAGGATATGCTCGGCCGTGTATTCTCCGGCATGGGCCGTCCAATCGACGGCGGTCCGGAAATCATCCCGGATAAGAGAATCGACATCAACGGCGTTCCTATGAACCCGGCTGCCCGTGTCTACCCGAACGAGTTCATCCAGACCGGCGTTTCCGCAATCGATGGTCTGAACACGCTGGTTCGTGGTCAGAAGCTGCCAATCTTCTCCGGTTCCGGTCTGCCTCATGCCAAGCTGGCAGCGCAGATTGCGCGTCAGTCCAAGGTACTCAACGCTAACGATAAGTTCGCCGTTGTCTTTGCCGCAATCGGTATCACCTTTGAGGAAGCAGACTTTTTCATCAAGGATTTTACCAAAACCGGTGCAATCGACCGTACCGTTATGTTCATGAACCTGGCAAACGACCCGGCGATTGAGCGTATTTCCACCCCTCGTATGGCTCTGACCGCTGCGGAATATCTTGCATTTGAAAAGGATATGCACGTTCTGGTCATCCTGACCGACATCACCAACTACGCCGAGGCTCTGCGTGAGGTTTCCGCTGCTCGTAAAGAGGTTCCGGGACGCCGCGGCTATCCGGGCTATCTGTACACCGACCTTGCAACGCTGTATGAGCGTGCCGGAAGAAAGATGGGCTCCGAAGGCTCCATCACCATGATTCCAATTCTGTCGATGCCTGAGGACGACAAAACCCATCCAATCCCTGACTTGACCGGATACATCACCGAGGGCCAGATTATTCTGTCCCGTGAGCTGTACCGCAAGAATATCACCCCGCCAATCGATGTACTGCCTTCTCTGTCCCGTCTGAAGGATAAAGGTATCGGCGTCGGCAAAACCCGTGAGGACCACTCCGGAACCCTGAACCAGCTGTTTGCGGCTTACTCCCGTGGTAAGGATGCAAAAGAGCTGATGAGCATTCTGGGTGAAGCTGCCCTTTCGGAAACCGACCTTCTGTACGCCAAATTTGCGGACGAGTTTGAAAAACGCTATGTATCGCAGGGCTACTACACCAACCGTTCCATCGAGGAAACACTGGATATCGGCTGGGAGCTGCTCTCGATTCTGCCGACCTCCGAGCTCAAACGTATCAAGCCTGAGATGATTGAAAAATACCTTCCGAAAAAAGACGACTAAGGAGGGGTAGAGAATGGCATTGCTTAACGTCAACCCCACCCGCATGGAGCAGACTCGTCTGAAGAAGCGTCTGATCACCTCGATTCGCGGTCACAAGCTGCTCAAGGATAAACGAGATGACCTGATGAAAAAATTCCTGGATCTCATCCGCAGAAACAAAGAACTGCGTGAGGAAATCGAACAGGAGATCAGCGACATCTACGGCGGATTTGTGGCTGCCAGTGCAATCATGAGCCCACAGATGCTCGAGGAAGCCCTGATGCTGCCCAAGCAGAGCATCGATTTGGAGGTGGGCGAGCACAATATCATGAGCGTTACCGTTCCTTCCTTCGAGTTTACCGCAACGGAAAATTCTGACAGCGACATCTATTCCTACGGCTTTGTCTCCACCTCCGGTGAGCTGGACGACTCGGTCGCCGCTGTCAAAAAGATCCTGCCCAAACTTCTGGAGCTGGCACAGATTGAAAAAAGCGCTCAGATGATTGCAGAGGAAATCGAACGTACCCGCCGACGCGTCAATGCGCTGGAATATGTTCAGATTCCGGACCTGGAAGAAACCATCAAGTATATCAAAATGAAGCTGGATGAAAACGAACGTGGCAATCTGTCCCGTCTGATGAAGATTAAGGACATGATGGTGGAACAGGCGCTGGAGGCAAAACGAAGAACCAGCACCAACACCCACGACCCAAACAGCTAATGCGACAGAAAATCCCCGACCAAACGGTTGGGGATTTTTTTCTGCAATAAATTACCTTGTGCTAACTGTTTTCTCTTGACTTTTTTTCCAAGTCATGGTATCCTGATCTTGTCAGTTAGCAAGAACTAACCGATAGTGAACGAAGCAGCTGCTTCCAACTGAGTCATCATAAAAAGGACGGAGTTTCTCCGTTTTTCTTTTCAGCTATAGTTAGCAGTTGCTAATCCAAGGAGGAATTTGATGTTTGCATTTGAAAAAGCACTGGTCGCACACTGTTCTCCCACCCTGAGCGGACTCAAGCCAGCCAATCTGCTTTCTCTTTCAAAAGCAGATTTTCCCCAGCTTCCCGTTTTGATTGAGCGATACAGCCGGATGCTGGCAGACAAAGGGATTTCCTTTTGTATCATCTGCGAGTGCGGCTGCCGCTGGCTTCTGCTGGTCTACCGCCGTCAGATGCTTTGGGAACAGCTGAGCGACCCTCAGGTGCAAGCTCTGCTCAAACAGGCCGGGTATCCTGTTTCTCAAGCAACCTCTTTGGAACCGCTTCTGGGACATCTGCGAGGCCGCCTCATCGATTCCGAAGAATTTCCCCATGAGATTGGGCTCTTTCTTGGCTATCCTCTGGCGGATGTCATCGGCTTCTGTCGACACCGCGGAGAGGACTGCAAGCTGTGTGGTTACTGGAAGGTCTACGGCGATGTAGAATCTGCCAAAAAATGCTTTGCCCTCTTTGACCGGTGCCGCGCAAATTTGTATGCCCGACTACTGTCCGGCAGCCCTCTTCCCGAGCTGATTTCTGCGGAAGCTCAGGCTGCCTAGGTCCCATTTTTTGATTGGAAATCACAACAACAGGAGGTTTGATACGATGAATCATATTGCTGTCATCTACTGGTCTGGTACCGGAAACACCGAAGCGATGGCTCAGGCTGTTGCCGAAGGAGCCAAAGCTGCCGGTGCAGAGGTCACCCTACTGAACGTCTCCCAGACAACCGCTGCTGCCGCTGCCGAATATTCCCGTCTGGCACTGGGCTGCCCTGCTATGGGCGGCGAGGTTTTGGAGGAGGGTGAGTTCGAGCCCTTCTTCACCGAGCTGGAATCTTCTCTCTCCGGGAAATCGGTCGCGCTGTTTGGCTCCTACGGCTGGGGAGACGGACAATGGATGCGCGATTGGCAGGAGCGCACCGTTCGTGCCGGCGCAGAGCTGGTCGGCGGCGAAGGACTGATTCTGAACGAAACACCCGATGCGACCGGGTTGGAGCAGTGCCGCGCTCTCGGCAAACTGCTGGCAGAATAAGCTCTCTCTTTTTCTTCTCTTCCTTGATTGTCCACAGGTTCCCCAAACAAAAACAGTGTATGGAGCGTATCGATACAGATACGCTCCATTTTTTCATACCAACATACGGTACCGCCCCTTGGCTCTCCCTTTGGGAGAGCTGTCACCGCAGGTGGCTGAGAGGGTCTTGTAGCCTCTGTTTTTGTTATAAAGCCATTTCCAGGATTTTTATCACATCGGATTTTTCCGCCGACTTCGGGTTTGCCAGCAGAGCACCGTCATCGACCGAAAGCTGGGCAATCTGCCGCAGGTCCTTTCGGCTGACTCCGGCATCCTTTAAGGAATACGGAAGCCCACATTTTTGATGGAGGTGCATCAGCGTGTCTTCAATCGCCTCTACCAGCTTTTCTCCCCGACGGTAGTACGGAATCTCCGCCGCATATTCCAGCCCACAGAAGGCCGACAGCAGCTCTCCGTAGCCTTCTCCGACGCAATCCATCTGCCAGCGCATCACCTTGGGCAGCATGATTCCCACTGCCTCCCCGTGTGAAACTGCACCCACTGCACCCAGCGAATGGGCGATTGCATGAACCAGCCCCACCATCGAATTGGAAAAGGCGATGCCTGCCATGGTGGAGGCACAGGCCATCGACAGGCGATACTCGCTGTTCTTGGACTCCCGCACCGCCGCAATCAAATTTTTCCCAATCATCTGCACCGCACTGAAGGCATAGGCGCTCGAAATCGGATTCTTCTGCAAGCCGGTATAGGCCTCGATTGCGTGGGTCAGGGCATCCATCCCCGAAGAAGCGGTCAGCTGCGGCGGTAGCTTCTCGGTTGCACGCGGGTCCAGCACCGCTACATCCGGCAGAAACTGGTCGGAAATCAGCTCCTGTTTGACCTTGGTCTGGTCATCCTGCACGACCGCTACCCCGGTACATTCCGAGCCGGTTCCGGCAGTGGTCGGCACCATCAGGAAGGGAACGGAGGCTCCTTTGCTCATCCACTCGCTGCCCAGCAATTCCCGTATACTGGTGCATCCCTGCGAGAGCAAAACGCGCACTGCCTTCGCCGTATCCAGCACCGAGCCTCCGCCAATGGCGAGGATTCCGTCGCAGCCTTCTTCCCGCGCCTGACGAGCCAGTCCTTCCACCACCGCAAAGGAGGAGTCCTTTGGAATATCGGTTCCAATCAGCGCCTGATAGCGCCCTCCCATCATCTCCAGAATCCCGCCGTCCAGCATGGTTCTGCTGATGAGAAGGAACGGCTTCTTACAGCCCAGCCGCCCCATCTCATACGGGATATTTTCCAGTGCTGTCTGACCGCACAGGAGCTTGACCGGGTTATGAAATTCAAAATATTCTGGCAGCATCGTGCAACCATCCTTCCTGTTCCATCTGTCTTGTCATTCTTCACCTTGGTCGTTTTTCTTTTTCACGTGCAGCATCCGCACCCAAACCCACCACCGCGGCAGCGGCAGATGGGTACGCTTGGCCAGCGGCAGGGCGCGCTTTGCCAGTGCTTCGGGCAGCAGGTAAGCCTCCACTCGTTCAATGCACCGCAAGAACTGCATCGCATGGTGAATCTCTCCGCGGATGATGAGGTCGTGCCGCGCATACGCCTGCGCTGCCGAAATCTGTCCGGTCACCATCCTCCACCCGGCCTCCACGCTTTTGAAGCGAATCTCCAGCATCTTTGTTGGGTCGCTCTGGTTGGCGCCGAACCGCCTTGCCATCGCCGACGGAGCCATCGGGATTTTTCGGCACACTGCCGCAAAGGATTCATGGGTGCGGTACAGACCGCTGCTACGGTTTTGTAGAATCATGGGATGACGGCTCCCGTAAACTCCCAACGCAAACACATAATCCTCCGGAAAAGCCTCCAGCGTTTCCCGAACCATTGGGTCCTGGCTGTCACACACCTTCAGCCCCTGTCCCAAAACAGAGAGCATCAGGTCCACCACCTTCTTCTGCAAGGTTCTCCTGTGCAGGATTTTCTGCTTGATTTCTTCCATACCGACCCTCCCGATCCTATCTTCTAAATCTCTGCTCCCCCTGCATACGATATACCACTTACTGTTTCAGGAGGTGCGCCATGAATCGCTTACTTTCGTTTCGCAGTCATTTTTGTTCCGGCATCCGCCTGCGCTGGAAAAGGGCTTTGTGTCTCCTCTTGCTGCTGTGCATCGCAGCTGCCGGATGCCGCGCGGTCGTTTTCAAAAAACACGCCCCGACCCCTCTGCTTTGGGGCAGCTGGCAATGCTCGGAACAGCCCGAACTGTCGCTGGTCCTCGAGCCAGACAGGCTCACCATCAACGGCCTGTGCCTGTCCTACGAGTTCCTCGAGCCGTTGCTGGAATCCCCTACCCGGGAACAGCCGCAGCAGTTTGTGCTGGACGGCGGCCCGCTCGGGGTCTTGTCCGGCTCGCTCTTTTGGGATGAGGAAGCTTTGGTGCTGGACATCGACGGAGACCAGCGCCGCTTTTTGCAGGCAGAGGTGCCGGATTCCGACCGTTAACCCAGCACCGGCGCGGTTTCCTCTTCCTGCGGGCGCTGTGCGTCCAGCCACTGAACCTTTTCCGGGGTGCTGTCGTGGATGAAGGTATCGACCGAATAGCTGATTAACAGGCGCTGGTAGCTGCCACAGTCGATTTGTCCGATTTCTTCCTGACTCAGCTTCTCGATGTCGATAAAACGAATCTGAGAATAATGTGCCGCCAGAAACGGCAGCACTGGCAGGATACTGCTGTCTCCAATCACCAGCAGGGTGCTCTTGTTTTTTAGGTTGCTGCGGATGGTGATGTCCCCGGTGTTCCCACCGAGCAGAACATCCAGGTCATCTCCCAGCTCCAGCAGTTGCTCCGGATAAAGGGTATCATAGCTGTACTGATAATCCTCGTTGTGGGTCACCATGTAGTTGCGGTTGTTTTTCTGATAGCGGTACAGTGCGATAATATCCGGAGAGATCTCCTGGTAGGCCGACCGCTGATAGGTCTCCCCGTAATAGTTGTGAGAAACATACTGAATCTCAAAATCCTCCTGCGGCTTCACCGTGTTGTCCAGCCGCTGTGCCAGCACCTCGTAGACCGTATATCCGCCCAGAGCGGTCAGCCCCGGTGCCGTCCGATAGTACAGGTCCTGCTCAAATTTTGAAAACAGCGCCGGGTAAACATCCACCACCGTTGCCTTGCCCAGCAGTCCGTTGTAGGTCTGCTCGATAAACTGCTTCTGATTAAACAGGGGCGCCGCCTGCGGAATCTCGTTCTGCTTGATGGCACACTTGGTCGGCAGCAGCATCACATAGGTCGGCACCTCGCTGTTCTCCGCCATCCTCATCAAGGCGGCAACATTCCGCGAGGTCTGCTGTTCGTCCGGTTCTCCGATGTCCTCCACCAAAATATCGTCGCCAATAAAAATATCGTCAAATTCTCTGGCTCCGCCCTTCATGCGGAGCTGTACCGCTAAATCCTCCAACTTCTTGGCAAAGGGGATATTCTTCGCCATTGCGCGTTCCACCTCTGCCAGATATTCGTCCGGATGAAAATAGCGGTTAAATTTCGGAAAGCCTCCCTGACCTGCCAGCATCGCCCACAGTCCCACCGTTCCCAAAGCGATTGCCAGCATGACACCGGGCAGCAGCTTTTTCACATCAAGTCCCCCTTTGCTAAATCATGAATGCCACAGAAACTCCAAACACCAGCAGGCACACCACAAAGCTGAGAATCTCCGCCGGACGCGGCATCCGCTTTCGGACAGATTCTCCCAGCAATCTGGTCAGGCTGGTTGCAAAAAAGAAGCAGAGCAAAATCACCAGATAGTTGCTCGACAGAATGTAGGCAATTCGGTTATTGGCAAAGGGCAGGCCGCCCAGACCGAACATCCCGGAAAGATAGCTGCCGGTCGTCCGCAGCGAGCTTCCCGACAGGATGCTGAAGGAAAACATGACCACAACGAAGGTATAGATTCGGTCGAGGATGGGGGGCATTTTTTGCAGGTACGGCATCAGGAAATATTTTTCCAGCAGGATAAAAACGGTAAAATAAATTCCCCACATCAGACAGTTCAGGCGAAGCCCGAACCAAAGCCCCATCAGCATGGTGGTCAGCAGTGTATTGAGAATGGTGGGCAGAACGCCGTTGGTGTCCGCACCCAGAAAGATATAGACATATCGGGTGATAAAGCGGGTGACGGTAATATTGAACCGATTAAAAAAATCCGACACCGTTCGAGACTGGAAAGGGTAGTGGAAGTTTTCCGGAAGCTCCATTCCAAAAAAGGCTGCCAGTCCCCGTGCCATCGAGCAGTAGCCCGTCAGGGTATAATAAAGCGCGAAGGTCGAGCTGATAATCAGCAGCCAGACCGAAAGCACCGTCTCCTCACCCTGCGGAATCTGCTGTACGGCAGTTTGAATCGCCACACTGCCGCGCGCCAGAATAACCAGCCGTGCCAGCCCTCCGACATACCGTCGAACCCCCTTCTCCAGATGAGAAAAGGACAGGTTTCGCTCCTGCCACTCCTTCTTCATCTCGGAGTATTGGACAATCGGCCCTGCGTATAATTTCCCCCAAAAGGAGGCAAACAGCAGATAGTCCACCAGATTGCCGTCAAACGGCTCGTCACCGTTGTAGACGTCGATGACATAGCCCATCGATGTCATCGTGTAAATCATCAGGCCCAGCGGCATTGTGCCCCGGTCCAGCTGCTGCAGAGCCATCGCTCCCACAAGTAGCCCCATATTTTTGACCACGCTCAGCCAAAAGACCACCTGCCTGCCCCGATGTCCTCCCGCCGAACGGACCATTCTGGCGCACACCAGATAGTCCATCAGCAGCGAAGCCAGCATCAGCGGCAGGCTTTTCCATTCGTTGATGGCATAAAACAGCAGCGATGCCGTCGTCAAAACCGCATTTTGATATTTGGGCGGACAGGCATAGAAGCACAGCATCACCGCCGGCAAAAACAAAAAGCTGAATGTCAGCGTATCAAGTCCCAATCTTTTCCCTCCAGATATCAGATGCCTGTCTGGCTCGGCTGTTCCTCCTGCCGGCTGTCATCCATCAGGTCATACAGCTCTTCCCGGCTCATCAGGGCTCCCAGCACCGTCACCAACGCATTGGTGGTCAGATGCTCCGGCAGCTTCAGTCTTGCAGAAAGCTGCTTGCGGCGCTGGGCACTGTCCTCTCTGCCACTGAGCCCCAGTTCAAACAAATCCATTTTGGTAATCGGGTCTGACAGCTGTTCCACCGTATCGACCCCGATTCCTGCCTCGGTCAACGCCCGCAGCAGAACTTCCTCCGGCACTCCCTCCACCCCGAGCTTTCCCTCTTTGGATGGGTGAGCCTTGCGCTTTTCCTTGCCGTACAGGTCCGGGATATAAACATCCACAATATTTTGCTTGCCACAGATATTCCGCAGAAAGCTGCGGATGCGAAATCCTGCGACATCCGAATCGGTCAGCACTGCCAAGCCCTGACGCTTTGCCAGCGTCCGCAGCAGCGACTGCATCTCCTTGTCCTTGTAAATGCGAAATCCATCGGTGCAGATGATTACCCCATCGATGATTCCGCTGAGCTTGATTTTATCGTATTTTCCTTCCACCACAATCGCGCGGTCGGTATGAATCATCATCTTCCCATCCTTTTTCTCACTGTGTCTTGCCGCCGGACGCAATCACAAACAGCTCTGTGACCGCCTGCTCCAGTAGCAGCTGGTTGTCCGCGCGGCTGCTCTTCATCCGAAAATCGGTTTGCGCCAGATAGACCACCGAGCTTCGCAGCACCTCCAACGGATAGCGCGAGCAATCCCGCAGGCTGTTGCGGACCACAAACTCCCTGCCGCGATAGGAAAAATTTTCCTTGATGGCATCTTCTCCCTGACCCATCGCCTTTGCGGTCTTGGCAATATACAAATCCAGATAAGCCCCGGACAGCGCCGCCAGAATCACAGTCGGCTGGTAGCGCAGCCACAGCAAATCCTCGACAATCCGCATCGCCTTCTCGAAGCGGTCGGCAAGGATGGCCTTTGCCAAATCGTAAACCGAGCCGCTGACCGTCTTGCAGGTGATGCGTTCTACCATTTCCGAGGTCACCTCAACCGGGTGCTCCGGCGAGGCGTCATAGGTCGCCTGAAGGTAGGCTGACAGCTTTTCCAACTCTCCGGACAGAGTGAGCATATCCTTTTCGCATCGCTCCATCAGGAGATTGCAGATGTCTCTGGTCGCGGTACAGCCGCGCGGTTCCAAACGGGAACGGATAAAGCGGCTCAGCTCGGAGCTGTCCCGCTTTTTCAGCTCGATGACAGCGCCTGCCTTGTCGCACAGCGAGACCAGCTTTTTGGCGGCGGCACTCTTCTTCGGCAGAAATTCCTCCTTGTCCACCACCAAAATCAGGACGGTCGTCTCGGGCGGGTCCTCCAACAGAGCCGTCATCTTTTCCTTGTCCTGTGCGTTCATCGCCTCAAAGTCAAATTTATCCACCACCACGCAGCGCTGCTCCGCCAGAAACGGGGCCGCCTCACAGGATTCGACCACCGCATCCACCGACAGCTCGCCGCCGTTAAAACAATGAAAATTAAACTGCTCAAATTCCTCGGGTGCAGCCAATCGAATCAACCGCTTGCGGTACATCTCCTTGAGATATTTTTCCTCCCCATACAGCAGGTAAACGCGGTACAGGTGGCCCATCTTGATATTTTGCAGCAGCTGGCTTTCCTCTTTCAAAATCATACCGAACTTCCTGCCTTTCCGTTCAACATCAGGCGCAGGACCGGCCGCTCGCGCAGCAGGTAGTAGGCGCCTTCTTCCTGTTCTATTATAGCATAGTTCTGTTCTGATTTTAAGATTTTTTTCTGACCCGCCCAAATCTCTGCCTCCCCGCTCCGGCAGGAGATGGTCACTCCGCCCAGCAGTTGAACCTGTAACTGCTCCGGAGTTATGACCTTGGCCTCTCCGGCTGCCCGACAGATATGCGGATAGAGCGCTCCGGAGCTTGGAATTGCGATTGCCCTTGCCGGAACCTGCTCCAACAGCAAATCGATTCCGGCACTTTTGGTGGTCGTGTCGCGGTCGCACAGCAGAATCTCCATCTGCTCGACACCCTCGCACCGCAGAATGGACGCAATCTCCCGCGCTTCATAGCCGGTGCAGACATCGCCCACCACAGCACCCTGCCCATCTCGGGTCAGAATCAGCGCGTGTTCGGTCGAAAAGACGTTGAGCACCCCTTGATTCATCAGATGCTGCGCCGCCGCATTGACACAAAGGCAGCAGATGATACAGCTAACGACACACTTTACCCGGCTTCTTTGTTGCCAAGTAGTTATTTCGTCGAAATGATATACAAATAGTATCAGCAAAATGACGCAAATCAGGGAACAAACGAGATTCCCGACCCCGTGAAGATACAGCTGGGAGCCGGGCATCTGGGAGACCAGCTTGCTGACGAACAAAATCCATCGCGCAAAAAGCCCGCTCAACCCAGCCAAGACCCTCTCTGCCAGCAGAAAGACGCTCCTGCCAAGCAGGTCATCCACCATGCAGAACAGCAGCGCAACCATCGACAAAAGCATCATGGGAGGAACTGCCCACAGGGCAAGCACCGACGACAGGATTCCCCACACCGGCACGGTGTGAAAGTGGAAAATCAAAAGCGGCAGAGAAAATACCGACGCGGCAAGCGAGGCCGCTACCGTTGCACAGATGTCGATGGCAAGAGCTTCCCATCTTCCCTGAAGGTGTCCCAAAATCCAGCTGACCGGCAAAAGCTGCTGGATGCTTTGGAACAAGGTCGTGGTGCACAGCAGGATGCCCAGCGCCGCACCAAACGAAAGCTGGAAAGAGATGGACCACAGGACAAAGGGATTCCAGAGCAGAAGAACCATCGCTGCTACCGACAGCGACGAAAGCCCGTCCTCCTCCTGATGCAGGATAAAGCCCAGCACGAACATTCCGGACATCAGTGCCGCCCTCATCGCAGAGGGGGAAAACTGCGCCAGCACCAGATACCCCACCACCGGCAGAAGGGAAAGCGTAAAGGACCAGGTTTGGGGAAGATACAAAAAGGAGAACAGCCAACGGCTGAACATCGCCATCATGGTGAGGTGGATTCCGGATACAGCCAGCAGATGAACCAGTCCCGACTCCTGCATCATCTCATAAAAGGGCTGTTCTAACTCTTCCCGGCTGCCCAGCAGAACTCCCTCGACAAGTCCGCGAACCGGAGGCTGATACAACAAATCCATCTGGGAAAGCAGCTTCTCCCGAAGGCTGTCCCTCTCCTCGATGAGACGGATGGGATGTTCCCCCGACAGAAGATGAAAATAGATTCCGCGTCCCCACTCTGAACGATGGATGTCGGTGTTGAGCTGTGCATCGATTTCCACCAGATCCCCGACTTCTCCTGCTGGTTCTCCATAGCTGTACACCCGCGCCTTCTTCCCTTTGAGCTGCTTCGGATACTCCGCCTGCAAAAGATAGCGGCTTCCATAGTCGGTAACCTCCCACTTGAGGATTTTCCCCTGAACCGTCTGCTCTCCCTGCATTTGGTAGATTGGAACCATCGTGCGTTCCAGCGCGAAAAAGTCCGCCGTTACTGCCACCGCCGCCACCGTTAAAACCAACAGGCACCGTCCCCATCCCCGCTTTCTGCTCAGTAGCATCACCGGGAGCATCAGTGCCAATACCAACATGAGGGCAATCATGCTGCGCTCGAAGCCGCTTTGGGACAGCAGCCATCGACAGCAGGGCAGAAAGAGCGCCGTCACCACCAGAAAAACCACCGCACTCCAGCAGGCCGGACGCTCAATCGGCCGACTGCACGCATAGAAAAAGGGCCTGCGCCTGCCCTTGGATAATTTCTTCCCGACTAAAGTTCCCATGTTCCAGCTCCTCATCGCACATTTGGGACAGCTGTTCATAAAACCAGTTCACCAGCTCCTGACACTCCCAGCGTCCAACTCCTTCTGCTACAGCCCGCTCCAGCACCTCAAACAGCAGGTCCTCCGCTTCTCCAAGCTCTCCCTGATGGAGCATCCGCTCCAAGTCATCTTGAAGAGAAACAGGCTCCCCCTGCGGTGTGGTCGGAACAAGCTCCTGCTGCTGTTTCGGACGATACTCCTTGCCGAACAGCAGCTTTGCATAGACGCGAATCAGCCCTTCCAGCTGTCTTGTGAAAAAATCCTCTCCTGCCACGCACATCACCCCTGTCCCGATTTTCCTACATTATACTATAAAGAGCCCCGAAAGAAAAGCCAGCTGCGCCCGAAGCCCCGGTTTTTGGGAAGCTGTGCCGTTTTTCGTGCGGCAAAAAGGTTTACATCCCTCCCAAAAGGCGATATAATGAAGAAAATCATACTGCCGTCAGGAGGTTGTTTGTTATGAAAATCGTTTTGCTGGAATCGCTGGGAATTTCCCAGGAAATATTGGACACCTACTCCAAGCCGCTGGTTCAGGCAGGCCATGTGTTCGAGCATTATTCTCGGGACACCGACCCGCAGGTACAGATTGAACGGGTGCATGATGCCGATATTATCATGATTGCCAATATGCCGCTGAGCGGTCAGGTCATCCGCGCTTGCAAAAATCTGAAACTAATCGATGTTGCCTTTACCGGCGTTGACCATGTGGACCTTCAGGCTGCCCGTGAGATGGGGGTCAAGGTCAGCAACGCCGCCGGATATTCCACCCAGGCAGTTGCAGAAATCGCCCTGTGCATGATGCTCTCCCTGCTGAGAAATATTCCGCAGGTGGAGGAGCGCTGCCGTCAGGGTCAGACCAAGGACGGTCTGGTTGGCTGTGAGCTTCGTGGAAAAACAGTCGGTATCGTCGGAGCCGGTGCCATCGGATGCCGTACCGCCGAGCTGTGCCATGCCTTTGGCTGTCGGGTTCTGGGCTTTAAGCGCCATGTCACCGGAAACGAGCCGGACTTTATGGAGATGGTTTCGCTGGACGAGCTGCTCTCCCGCTCCGACATTGTCTCCCTGCACTGTCCAATCAACGATGATTCCCGAAATCTCATCAATGCCCAAACCATTTCCAACATGAAGCAGGGCGCATACCTCATCAACACCGCCCGCGGCCCTGTTGTTGATTCTAAGGCTCTGGCAAATGCGCTCAACAGCGGTTATCTGGCCGGCGCAGGCATCGATGTCTTTGAAACAGAGCCGCCGCTCGCTCTCGAGCATCCGCTCCTCCACAGCCGCAACACCATCGTAACCCCGCACGTTGCCTTTGCTTCTGCCGAGTCGATGCTGGCCCGTGCCGACATTGTGTTCGACAACATCACCAGCTTCCTGAACGGCTCCCAGAAAAACATTATCCTGTAAGCTGAAACATCCCAGTAACAGATAACCCCCGAGAAACCGCAGTGTTCTGCGATTTCTCGGGGGTCTTTTTTGAAAATTTTCTATTCTGCCAACGCAGGACGACAAGCCGGAATCGTTTATTCCTTACAAAATTCAAACGAAAAATAGTAGAGATAGTCATTTTGGGCAAGGGCTTCGGTTGGTCCATCCGTAAAATAAGACAGGTCCACCACCCTCATTTCATCGTTGTCATAGATACACGCCACAAGTGCCTGCTCCTCGTTGTAGCGAATTTCTGTTTTCCCTTTTATTTCTGATGCGGATCTGCCAAAATACTCTCGCCCCTCTACCCCATCCAAGATGGGAAATTCGGTTGAAAGCTTCGTGCCATCTGTGGCTATAATCAGTCGAATCACATAGTTTTGAAAGTCTGGCACAATCAGAATTTCGCCGTTTTTCGGTGAACCAATGCCCTCAAATCCAAGCCCAACATCTTCCTTGTTCACCAGCTTCCCCGATTGATATTCCGAACAATAGAGTTTGAGCTGGCTGTAGTCATCCGTTGTCGTAAACTTGTAAACATATGCTCCATCAGGCCCGGCAAACAGCTCTGCAATCTGTCTTTCAACACTATCTTGTTCTACCGGTGCAATCTCATTCCGAGGTTTCCCCGCTTGATATACGGCAACTCCAATCATCAAGATTGCCAGTATCGTGATGACGAGCATCAGCCAGATAATCCTCTTGAGACCCTTCTGCTTCTGTTTATGATCTGTGACAACTTCAATAATAGTTTCTTCCGACCTCTGAATCAGATTCCCTTGATCGATATCTTCACCGGCTAAGAATTCATTGATACTAATGCCAAGGAGCGAACAAAGGTCAGAATAAATCGATACATCCGGAAGGCAGATCCCGCGCTCCCATTTGGAAACAGACTTATCGCTCATGCCTAATTTTTCAGCAAGCTGCTTTTGCGTCATGTCCAAGCCCTTGCGCTTACCCGCAATATACTTTCCGATTTTGATAAGATCCATATGATTACCTCCTTCGTTTGAGTGAATCATACCATCTTTTTGAGGAAAACCACACC
>URFD01000016.1 GCA_900547015.1 uncultured Oscillospiraceae bacterium
TCTGAAGAATCGCCCGAATTTTTTGACGTAGAAAATTTTGAATACAAAGGTTTTGATCTAAACCCCGAACAATTGTACTACAAAAAAGTCAGCGCCGGCGACACCTTCAAAGGCTACACGGTTAAAAAAGCCAGAACTTCTTTTGAAAGTCTCAGCGGCTACGGCACATTAAGTGAAGTTACATTTGAAGGTAAAATATCCATGACAGGTAATCTGTCTATCGATGAAAATGACGACAGCTGTGCGGCGTTCCGTCCGTTTGCAGATAAAAACGAATTTCTCCCCATAAGCTGGATCTATGATGGTACTAATTTAAATTGGTCAGATGCGCAGGTCAGCGACAGCGGAACGCCTTATATCATACCCATTGACGAGATTGACGATGAGGTATTAACTGCACTGAACGAAAAGAAAAAGTTAGATGTTGAGGTTGAACTATCAGAGCTTACACTACATGGCTGTGAGTATGATTCAAGAGAAAACAGCTGCAAGATTACAGACATAAAATTGATTTGAGGGATCAAAAAAAGGGGATTGTTCCATTGGAACAGTCCCCTTTTTTTGATTGTCGCGCTTATTTTACAGCCTCAGCTGCTTCCAGCTCAGCCTTCTTCTCCAGATAGAGCGCATGAATCATCGCCAGCTTGTTCGGAATCTCAATCATCTGCGGACAATGTCTCATGCACTTGCCACAGCGGACGCACTTGTCAGCGCCGGCGCCCTGCTCCAGAATCTCGCCGTAATCCTCGACAAAGTCCTTTTCCTTCTCAAAGATTTTCAGCCGCGCATAGATGGCAAAAATCTCCGGAATATCCACACCCATCGGGCAGTCCATGCAGTACCGACAGCCGGTGCAGGGAACATCGTTGACCTTGCGGATGGACTCCACCACCTGCTCCACTGCCTGCTGCTCCTGCTCGTTGAGCGGCTGGAAGTTGGTCATCATGCGGACATTGTCCTCCAGCTGTGCCAGATCGCTCATGCCGCTGAGCACAACTGCTACCTGCGGCAGAGATTCTACCCAGCGAATCGCCCAGCTTGCAACGGAATAGTCCGGGTGCAGCTGAGTGAACGGCTTGGTGCGCTCCTCGTCGAGGGTTGCCAGATAGCCGCCGCGCACCGGCTCCATCACCATACAAGGCAGGTTGCGCTTTTCCAGCTCGCGGTAGAGCTGCTCGGCGCCCTGAGTCTGCCAGTCCAGATAGTTCAGCTGAATCTGCACGAAGTCCCAATCATAATCATCCAGAATCTGGGTGAAGATGGGGTAGGTGTCGTGGAAGGAGAAGCCCAGATGCTTGATTTTTCCCTGACGCTTCATCTCCTGTAAAAATTCAACACAGTGAAATTCCTTGACCTTTTTGTAGTGGTCGCGGTTGAGGCTGTGTACCAGATAAAAATCGATGTAGTCGGTCTTGAGCGTCTTGAGCTGGCGCTCGAACAAATCCTTCATCGCCTGCTCGTCCTCGCAAACCCAGATGCTCATCTTGTCCGCCAGATAGTAGGTGCTGCGGTCATAGATTTCAAATGCCTTGCCGAAGATTTTTTCCGATTCTCCCTTGTGGTAAACAACGGCAGTATCAAAATAGTTGACACCCATCTCATAGGCTTTTCTCAGCAGTTCAACAGCTGCCTCAACATCCACCTGGTCTCCCTGTTTCGGAAAGCGCATTCCGCCGTATCCCAGACGGGAAATCTCCTTGCCAAGCTGTGGTATCCTCTTGCGATCAATCATCTTGTCCCTCTCCTTTACTCACAGAAATTTTCAGCCTGAAATCCCCATTGACACAGGTCTTCTCTATTTTTAATACTACCACAGTTTTCCACCCGGAACAATGCCCTGAATCCGGACTTTGTCTGTTTAGAATATGAACATTTCTAAAATTTGGCAGATTTCTCCAAGGGGAAAAGCCGGCAGAGATTGACCTTTTGGTGCGGTTGGTTTAAAATAAAATGGAATCAGTTTACCCCTCGACATTTCATTTTTCAGAAAGGTGTGTCTTTTATGATAAAAATTTCCCCATCCATCCTCTCTGCCGACTTCTCACAGCTGGGCAGCGAAGCCAGAAAAATGCAGGAGGCAGGTGCTCCTTGGCTGCACATCGATGTGATGGACGGTCACTTCGTCCCCAACATCTCCTTCGGTGCTCCGGTCATGAAGTGCATCCGCAAGGACTTTGACGGTGTGTTCGATGTCCATCTGATGATCAGCGAGCCACTGCGCTATGTGGATGATTTCGTCAAAGCCGGCGCAGACATGATTACCTTCCATCTGGAATCGGACAGCGATGCCGATGCCACCATCGACGCCATCCACCAGAAGGGCCTCAAGGCCGGTATCTCCATCAAGCCCGGAACCCTTGCTCAGGCAGTTCAGCCTTACCTTGACCGCGTTGACATGGTGCTGGTCATGACGGTAGAGCCGGGCTTCGGCGGTCAGAAATTCATGACCGACATGATGCCAAAGGTCACCCAGATTCGCGAATGGATTGAGCAGAGCGGCCGTGACATCGACCTTCAGGTTGACGGCGGCGTCAACGGTCAGACTGCTCAGGTCTGCATCGAGGCAGGAGCCAACGTTCTGGTTGCAGGCTCTTACCTGTTCTCCAAGGACGACTATGCCGCTGCCCTGCGTTCTCTGATTCCGGCAGAGCAGGCTTAATCGGGCAGAGTGCCTCCGAAAAAATGCCGGATGGTCTGCACTGCCTTTTCCTCCAGCAGGCACCCGGCATATTCCCGAAGCATCCCCTCTGCCAGAGCATCTCTGCGGGCACGGCTTCCGTACTCCAGCAACAAGCCCTGCAAGGGACTGCTTTCTGCTTGCGCCGGCACAACGCTCAGATAAAACCAGCCGTCCCACTCGTACAGACTGCTGTCCCGAACGCTGTCGGGCAGCTGTTTGCCCAGAGCCAGACAGGCGCGAATCATCGCTTCGCTGTCGCAAAACCGATAGACCTGTCTGGGCTCCTCTCTGTGAGAGGGGGGCAGGGCCCGCCTGAGGGTCAAAACCGCACCCTCCTGCACCGAGGTAAGCTCGACCAAAAAGGTCCCGGCACACAGAGGGATTCCCGTTTCCTGTTCGGCGCGGCGAATCAGCCGGGTCAGGATTCTGCGGGTCAGCGGGTCGGAACCGTCGAGCGGCTTTGTCCCAAGCTCCAACGCGGACAGCTCCCCTGTGCTCAGCAGGATTTCCAGCGCACCTTCCCCCGTTTGTCTAAACTTCATCTCAGACACCGCCTTTCCCCAAAACCATCGTTTTTACTTCCCGGCTCCCGCCCATGAAAGGAGTTTTCCCCGAATGTCTTTTTTCCATTGGCTGGCCACCGGCTCTTCCAACGGTATTCTGCTCGAGCAGGAAAAAGAACCTGCCCTGTCCAAACCGTTCCTGCCGTTCTACAGTGCCGCCACCCTGCAAAGTCAGAGCTTTGACCCCGGCTGTTCTGCCGACGGGCCGATCGGCAAAGAGGACCTTTGCCGCGTCGCACGCCTTGCCCACATCATCGATGAGCGGGACGGCAACCTCCTGGCTGATAAAATCGAACACTGTTCCGCGCAGAAGATTTCGGTCGTCTGTGCGGATGCCATCGACGATGAACCCTATGTTTCCAGCCAAATCAGCCCTCTGCTGCACTGCCGCAGTCAGGTGGTTGAGGCTTTAACCTGGGTCGCTGACGCCCTGAAGGCCGACCAGCGCTTCATCGCCGTATATAAAAATATGTCGTCCCTCAACACCAAAATTCCCGCTTCCATCGAAGGAGTTCCCGTGCGCCGCATGGAGGGCCGCTACCCGATGGAAATTCGCGCCTTCCGCGCGCTGGGGGATGACACCCTGATTATCGGCTCTGCCGCTCTGCTGCACCTGTACCGTGCGGTCACCGAGGGCAGGGTGCAAACCACCTCCTTTGTGACCGTTGCCGGAAACTGCGTGACCTCTCCCTGCAATCTGGAGGTCACCATCGGCACCCCGGTCGCACAGATTTTGGAGCGCTGCGGCCTGCTGCGGGAGCCGACCTATCTCATCGAGGGCAGTGCCATGCACGGCATCTGCGTGACCGACCCGGAAAACACCGCGGTTCGCGCGGATACCCGTTCGATTCTGGCATTCCATGTTGACCGGCAGGAGCAGCTGTACAACTGCATTGGCTGCGGACGCTGCATCGAGGCTTGTCCGCTGGGACTCAATCCCCACAAGCTGTACCAGTGCGTCACCACTGCCCACCTGAACAAGGCCACCCTGCTGGGCATCGACCGCTGCATCGGCTGTGCAACCTGTAGCTATATCTGCCCGTCCCGTCTGGACCTTGCCCACACCATCACCGAAGGCAAGCGCCGCTGTGCCTCCCGAAAGGAGCCAGCCGACCGCTAGAGCCAACCGTTCTGAAAGGAGCGTTTTCATCCTTGAATCCATTGATCCATCATGCACCCTATATCCGGCACCCCGAATCGAGCCGGACGGTGATGAGCGATATGATCATCGCTTTGATGCCTCTGTTTTGTATGTCCTTCTTTTACTATGGGCCGCGCGTCTTTCTGGTCGGCGGAGTTTCGGTGCTGACCTGTCTGCTGGCGGACTGGATGTGCAGTCTGCTTCTGCACCAAAAAAACAACCCGCGCGACCTGAGCCCCGTGGTCACCGGACTCATCATCACCATGCTGGTGCCGCCTGCCGTCGCGCTGTATGTCGTGGTTTGGGCTGCGCTGTTTGCCATCCTGGTGGCAAAGGCTCCCTTTGGCGGAACCGGACACAATATCTTTAATCCTGCCGCCGCCGGTCTTGCCTTCTCCACCATCTGCTGGAGCGGCCAGATGTTCGGCTACACCTCCGCCATGCAGCGTCTGCCGATGGTAATTGACGAAACCGTTCGCTTTGTCCAAGGCCCGACCGCTGCCCTCAAGGTAGGCGGTATCTCCCGCATCGGGCTGACCGAGTTGCTGCTGGGAAATTTCCCGGGACCCATCGGCTCCACCCATACGCTGATTATCTTTGCCTGCCTGATTTATCTGGTTGCCCGCAGTGCGGTGCGCTGGTATCTGCCCTTGAGCTATGTGGCGGCGGTTTCCCTGCTGTCCGCCTGCTACCGCCCCTTTGGTGTCACACCGCTGGAATCGATTGCCAATGAGCTGTTCGCAGGCTCGCTGTTCTTCGTGGCGGTCTACCTGCTGTGCGACCCGGTCACCACCCCGAAATACCGCATCTCCCGGGTTCTGTACGGATTCTCGGCAGGTCTGCTGACCATGCTGTTCCGCTACTACAGCCCGTTCGAGCTCAGCGCCGTCTTTGCGATTCTGGCGATGAATGCGCTGGCACCGGCATTTGACTGCTTCTGCGAGTGGCTCATGCCCCGCCTGCATCCTCTGCCAGCCCCTGCAAAAGCCGACGGGAAAGGAGGCGCTCGGTCATGAACCTGACCTTTGCACGAAAATACTACCGCCTGCTGTCGAAAACAGAAGGCATCCTCTATCAAAATCCACTGCTGGCTTTGGGGCTTGCCCTGCCGCTTGCCGTCATTCCCAGCTTCAGCATCACCGGCGCGGTGGCAATCTCTCTGGCAATGCTGCTGTGCTTTGTGCCGACAGTCTTTCTGGCCTCCCTGCTCAGAGGACGGTTCTCCACTGCCGGACAGGTGATTGTCTATCCGCTGGTCTCCTGCCTGCTTCTGATTCCGGCAGGCAAGCTGGTCTCCTGGATTTCTCCGCTGATTTTCGACACTTTGGGTGTCTACTTTTCTTTAATCTGTGTCAACTCTCTGCTGATGTTTTCGGTGGGTCAGGCACAGAAGAAAACCCCGTTTGCCGCACTCAAACTCGCTCTCAGACAGTGGCTGGGCGCCACGCTGGTTGCGCTGGTTCTGGGACTGATTCGTGAGCTAACCGGCTCCGGCTCTGTTTGGGGCGTGACCCTGCTGCGGAACATCCCCCGTCTGCCGGTCGCACAGATGGCGATGGGCGGCTTCATCCTGATGGGATTTTTCGCCGCTCTGTGCCGGCTGATTCACCGCAGCATCCTGCGCTTCACCATCAAATCCGGAGCTGCGCTGGATGCCGCTGCTTTGGCACAAAATCAGGAAAACTCGCAGGGAGGTGAGGACAGATGATCTTTCTATCCGAAATGTTCGCAGCCTTTGTCACCGCGATGATGCTGGAAAACCTGCTGTTTGCCCGCGCCATCGACATTCCGGGTCTGTATGAAAAGCGCAGTCCTCAGCAGATTCTGCTCATCGGCAGCATCCTGACCGCCATCATCGCGGTCTGCTCTGTCCCTGCCTATTTTATCAACACCCTGTTCACCAGCCACGCGGCCTTTGTCCCTTACATGACACTGAGCTTTTTGCTCCTCAACTGTCTGGTATTTCTGGGCTTCTACTTTGGGATTCGCCGCTTTGCTCCTGCTGTCTTTGCACAAATCGGCAACGCTCTGCCCTTCTACGGGGTCAACTGTGCCACACTGGGCACCCTGCTGATTGCTGCCAGACTCAGCACCAACATCCATTTTTCGTCCTTTTTCGGCTATTGTCTGGGGTCGGGGGTCGGCTTTACCTGTGCGATGTTCGTCATCTGGTCTATGCGCCAGTCGATGTCGTTGAGCCGCACACCAAAAGCCTTCCGTGGTCTGCCCATCACCCTGATTTATCTGGGCATCCTTTCGCTGTCGCTGTTCGGTCTGCTGGGCAACCAGCTGCCGTCCTAGGCCTCCGGCATCATCCACACCAAATATCACCACAGGGAGAATCCAAATGGGAAAACCGTATAAAATCAAACATCACAAAAGGATATACCGCCGCTCTGCCGGAAGCATCATTCTTCGGGTGCTGATGATTGTCGCCGCTGTCGCCGTTTTGTTCGGGTTGGGCTGGGCGCTGTACGCTCCGGTCAGCAGTTGGATCGGGCAGCGTCAGAGCAACCACGACGCCCCGACGATTGGCACCTCGGACCAGACCTCCGACACACAACAGACCGAGGAGGAAACCTCTGCCGAAGCGCCGTCGGTTTCCCAGGAAAACACCGTCACCTCGATGACCGCCTATCTGCCGATTGAGACCATCGCCGAGCCGCAGCTGCTTGCAAGCGCATTGCAGTCTGCCGCCGATGCCGGATACGACAGCATCATGTTCGACCTGAAGTCCGCCGACGGAACGGTCAACTACGCAATCTCCTACAATGAGCTGACCGATGCGCGGGTCACCCGCCAGAATCCGATTGACCTCAATGCCGTCGCAGAGCAGATTCGTCAGGCAGGGCTTATCCCGGTCGCTTCTATCTGGACCTTCCGGGACAACCTCTACCCCTCTGCCAATAATGCCGCCTCCACCTACTATCAGGATTCCGATTTCCTCTGGGTGGACAACTCACCGGAAAAGGGCGGCAAGCCTTGGATGAACCCCTTCTCGCAGGCCGCTCAGGATTACATCCGCAAGATTGTCGATGATGCCTGCACAGCCGGATTCCGAAGCATCGTCCTGCAGGGCGTACAGTTCCCAGAGGGATACGCGCTGGATATGATTGACTACCGAGAGCACGCCGGCGAGGACAAGCACGCCTTCCTGAAAACCTATCTCAGCCAAATCACCGAATATGCCGCCGGAAAAGGGGTTGAGCTGATGCCTCTGTTCTCTGCACCGAGTATGCTTGGCACCAACAACGCGATGTATTTCGGCGATACCAGCGACCTGTCTCCTGCTCTTACCGCAGTTGACCTGCGCCTGAGCGTTTTCGGTTCCGGGCTCAACACCGATTCGGTCTCCATTCCGGAGCCTGCCGCCAATGCCTACAACACCATCAAGACTGCCGGTGCAGCCGTCTGCACCAAGCTCCCAGCCGGGCAGCTGGTCTGCGTTTTGGATGGCAGCGATTCGAGCGAGCTACAGGGAGCCACCGAAAGCGGAATCAAGCGGTACATCATCGCAGAACCCACCTTCTAACCATAACAGCAACGCACAAAGCGGCTAGGAAATTTCCTAGCCGCTTTCCTTATCTCACAGGGGTGCTGCACCTCGGCAGCGGTTCCCTGACCTCTTCATCCTATGCACTGGCCTTCGGTTTGGCAAATGTGCCGCCGAAGCTATCAGGAGCTGCTTTTCCCGAACACACGGTATTTCCCGGGAAATTGCCCGCTCCTCCGTCCGGTTTTCTCAAAACAGCAGCGTCCTTAAAAATTGCACGCAGAAAAAAAAGACAGCCCGCAGGCTGTCTTGTTCTTTTTCCTTAATAGTTCTGGGCTCTCAGCTCAAAGTAAGCCTTTGGATGAGCGCAGACCGGACAAACCTCCGGGGCTTCCTCTCCAAAGTGGATGTGACCGCAGTTGCGGCAAATCCATGCCACCTTGCCTTCGCGGTTAAAGACCTTGCCCTCTTCGATATTTTTGCACAGGGCACGATAGCGCTCCTCATGCTCCTTCTCAATATCGCCTACCTTTTCGAACAAAACTGCGATATGCTCAAAGCCTTCTTCTCTGGCTTCCTTTGCAAAGTTTGCATACATATCGGTCCACTCATAGTTTTCTCCGGCTGCGGCATCCTTGAGATTTTCCACCGTGTTGCCGATTCCGCCGCTCAGGAGCTTAAACCACATCTTGGCGTGTTCTTTTTCGTTGTTCGCAGTCTCGGTGAAGATGGCGGCAATCTGCTCAAAGCCTTCCTTTTTTGCCTGAGAAGCATAGAAGGTGTATTTGTTTCTTGCCTGCGATTCGCCTGCAAATGCAGTCTGGAGGTTTTTCTCGGTTTTGGTTCCCTTTAAGTTCATACTCGTTCCGCCTTTCTGATTGATTCTATCATTCTATCTTTCCCCTCGCCGTCCTGCCCGATGCAAGGCGGCTGCGGTTTTCTCATCTTTTCTGTTCCCGGCACTGCTCGCAAATGCCAAAGGCCCGTGCCTGAACCCCGTCGATTTGTGCGCCCGAACGCTCAAACGCCCGCTTGAGCAAATCCATCTCCTGCCCGATGCAGCAGTCCAAATCAAAGACCCCGCCACAGCTCGAGCAAACCAGATGTGGATGCAGCTCCAAGATGGCATCAAAGCGGTCCGGCCCTGTCCCGGTATCGATGCGGACCAGCCGTCCCATCTCCTCGAGCAGGTTGAGGTTGCGGTAAACCGTTCCCAAACTAATCTCGGGCAGCTGCTGCCGGACGGTGCGGTAGATTTCCTCGGCATTCGGGTGGTTGCCCAAAGCCCGAACCGTTTCATAAATCAGCGTCCGCTGACGGGAATTTCTTCTCGGGATGTCCATGCAGCACCTCCTTATCAAGAGTAATTCCTGTTATTGATTATAATATACCATAACAGTATGGTTTTGTCAAGCAAATTTTTCCTCTTTCCCATACGCTCTGCCGCCCTTCCGCCTTCCGATTGCACAACTGTTTTCACTCTCCTTTTTTCGATTTTATGAAAAATGGAAAAAACAATCTTCACCCCTCATTTGCCACCAAAAGGGAATTGACATTCGGCCCTTGGCGCAGTAACGTTATGAAGGCAAAAATCTGTGTGATAAAAAATCATCAAAGGAGGAATCATTTCCATGAACCAACGAATGAATCTGTTTCGTCTGACCTGGCCCATCCTGATTGAAAATATCCTGTTCATGCTGCTCGGCTTTATCGACATCTTTGTCCTGAGCCGCTACAACGATATTGCAGCCAGTGCGGTCAGCGCAGCCAATCAGGTCATCTCCATCTGCAATCTGGTGTTCAGCATCATCTCGGGTGCGACCGCCATCCTGATTTCCCAAAGCCTCGGCGCCCAAAAGCGGGAAAGCGCCTCGATGATTGCTGCCCTTTCCCTGCTGTTCAGTGGCGTCATCGGCCTTGTCATCTCCGCTCTGATTGCCTTGTTCCACCGCCAGATTCTGGTGTTTCTCGGCGCGCAGGGCGAGATTCTGGAGTATGCCTGCGAATACCTGCTGATTGTCGGCGGCTTCATCTTCACCCAAGCCATCCTAAATTCGGTGACGGCGATTCTGCGCAGCCACGGTCACACCAAGACCTCGATGTATGTCACCGTCATCATGAACATCCTGAATGCCGGACTGGACACCGTCTTTGTGCTGGGGCTGTTTGGCTTCCCTTCGCTGGGAGTACGCGGCGTGGCAATCGCCACCACCCTTGCCCGCTTCATCGGCATCCTGATTCTCTGCGTCCTGCTGTTCCGCAATGTGGAATCACTGTCCATCTTCTCCCTGCTCAAACCCTTCCCGAAGGAGGAGGGCAAAAAGATTCTGGTGGTGGGGCTTCCCTCCGCCTTTGAGACCATCAACTACAACATCGCCCAGCTGGTGGTCACCTCCATCATTTTCCACTTTCTTTCCGACAACGACTTTATCACCAAAACCTACTTCTCCAACATCGTCATCTTTTTCTATGTCTTTTCCAACTCGATTGCCCAAGCCGCCCAGATTCTGGTAGGGTACCACATCGGCAACTCCGACCCCGATTCTGCCGACCGCGTCTGTATGCGCTCGCTGCGGATTTCGCTGGTGATTTCCATGTCCATCAGCGTGGCTGCCATCTTCCTGCGCCGCCAGCTGATGATGGTCTTTACCTCCGACCCGGTCATCGTGGCCGCCGGAGCTGCCCTGTTCTGGGTTGACCTCTTTGTGGAGTTTGGCAGAACCTTCAACATCGTGGTTATCAACGGCCTGCGCGGTGCAGGCGATACCGTCTATCCCTCGGTCGTTGCGGTCTTTTCCATGTGGCTGATCTCGACGCTGGGCGCCTTTGTGCTGGCAGTTCCCTGCCGGATGGGGCTGTTCGGCATCTGGATTGCCTTTGCTGCCGATGAGTGTCTGCGCGGCATCCTGATGCTGTTGCGCTGGAAAAGCGGAAAATGGAGGGAAAAGAGCCTGTTCTCCCGCACCGCCTGAGCTTCAACATCACCGAGCTTTGGCCGCTGTGTCCGGGCAGGAGTTGTGCAGGATTCATAAAATTCATTTTTTTCGCAGTACTATGCGATTTTCCTATTGACAGATTCCGGTTTGTCCGATATAATGAAAAAGCTGTCATATTCCATAGACAGCAGGTGCGAATGCAAATGCATAGCTTAAATCAGCCTGCCGAGGAAACGATGATCAAAAGCATATTTTATGACTTTTCATCTGCTCTTTTCTTCGGTGGGGTTCCACCCGGGAAAAGAGCTTTTTTAAGTTTTCGGGTTTTCCGACACAGAGGACGGAGCTTCCGTTTTCCGGTCGGGGAGGCGATTTGCATCGAATCCGCGCCGCCGGCATCGGGCCGGAGGCAAACTACTTTCAGGAGGTGAACTGATTTGCCAAACGAAAAGGTTTTACTCGAAAAACAGCAGTACGTTGCTGAGCTCAAAGAAAAGCTCGCTGGCGCTGTTGCCGGTGTCCTTGTTGATTATAAGGGCATCAACGTTGCCGACGATACCAAACTTCGTAAAGAACTGCGTGAGGCTGGCGTAGAGTACCGTGTTATCAAAAACACCATGCTCCGTCTGGCGCTGAAAGATACCGCTTATGAGGAACTTTCCAGCGTTCTGGAAAACACCACCGCACTTGCAATCTCCCACGATGATCCGATCGTCGCTGCAAAAATCATCTGCAAATACATCGAAGATAACAAAAACACTTCTTACGCTGTAAAAGCTGGTTTTGCAGATGGTAAACCAATGGATAAAGCAGGCATCGAGACTCTGTCCAAACTGCCAAACAAAGAAGGCCTCGTTTCTATGTTGCTCAGCGTTCTTACTGGCAACCTCAGAGGTCTGGCTGTTGCGATCAAAGCAATTGGCGAGAAGAAAGAGGAAGAGGCTGGCGCTCCAGCTGTAGAAGCTCCTGCTGCTGAATAATCCATTCGCCGGGTCCGCGGACCCAACACTTTAATTTTAGAAAATTAGAATTGATGGAGGTACTATCATGGCTTCTGAGAAAGTTTTAGCATTTGTTGAAAATGTTAAAGAACTGACTGTTCTTGAGCTTGCTGAGCTCGTAAAAGCACTGGAAGAAGAATTTGGCGTTTCCGCTGCAGCTCCTGTAGCTGTAGCAGCAGCTCCTGCAGCTGCAGCTGCTGAGGAGAAAACTGAGTTTGATGTTATCCTCAAGAGCGCTGGCGCTTCTAAAATGGGCGTTATCAAAATCGTGAAAGAGATCACTGGTCTGGGCCTGAAAGAAGCAAAAGCTCTGGTCGACGAGTGTCCAAAACCTCTGAAAGAGGGCGCTTCCAAAGCTGAGGCTGAGGAAATCAAAGCTAAACTGGAAGAAGCTGGCGCTGAAATCGAACTCAAGTAGTTCTATTTCCCAGTTCTGTCTTTACAAATTACCGGATACAGAATCATCTGTATCCGGTTTTTTTGTGTCCTGCTTTTTGGTCGGCCCGCAAAATCTCCAACCCAGCCATTTACCGTCTCGGTGATTTTGTGCTATACTAGAAAAGCAATCCGGAACAACATTCATCATTCTAATAAAGGAGCGTGTCATGAGCGCATCATTCTTACCCATCACACGGGAACAGGCCCTCCAGCGCGGTTGGGACCAGCTCGACTTTGTCTATATCATCGGCGATGCTTATGTCGACCACCCCAGCTTCGGCGCGGCAATCATCTCCCGTATCATCGAATCTATGGGTTATTCCATCGGCATCATCTCCCAGCCGGTCAGCGACCGCGACTATCTGGAATTTGGCGCCCCGAAATATGCCTTCCTCGTCACCGGCGGCAACATCGACTCGATGGTCGCACACTATACTGCCGCCAAGCGCCGCCGCAGTGAGGATGCCTATACCCCCGGCGGCAAGGCAGGACGCCGTCCCGACCGGGCAACCATCGTCTATTCTCAAAACCTGCGTCGTCTCTTCCCCGATTCCAACATCATCATCGGCGGTCTGGAGGCTTCGCTGCGCCGCTTTGCCCACTATGATTACTGGGACGATGCAGTGCGTCCTTCCATTCTGGTGGATGCTCAAGCTGACCTGCTGCTGTACGGCATGGGCGAAAAGGTCATCCGCCAGCTGATTGACCGGATGGCAGCCGGAGAAGCCCTGCACGAGATTCGGGACCTGCGCGGCATCTGCTATCTCTGCACCCAGGATGAAATCCCTGCCGACAGCGTTTCCTGTGCCTCCTTCCGCAAGGTAGCAGAAAACAAGGAAAGCTACGCCAAGGCGCACCAGATTCAAAACGAGTGGCAGGATGCCGTCTACGGAAAGATTATCGTGCAGAAGCAGACCGACCGCGAGTATCTGGTTCAGAACCCCCCGATGCCGACCCTCACCCGCGAGGAGCTGGACGAGGTGTTCCGACTGCCCTTCACCCGCACCTACCACCCTTCCTATGAAAAGCTGGGCGGTGTCGATGCCATCAAGGAGGTCGAATTCTCCATCATGCAGAATCGCGGATGCTTCGGCAACTGCAACTTCTGCGCCATCACCTTCCATCAGGGACGGCAGGTTGTCTCCCGCAGTGAGGAGTCCATCCTTCAGGAAGCCGAGGAGATGACCCGCAATCCGCACTTCAAGGGATACATCCACGACGTGGGCGGGCCGACCGCAAACTTCCGCTATCCCTCCTGCAAAAAACAGCTGAAGTACGGCCTTTGCCAGAACCGCAAATGTCTGGCTCCCAAGCCCTGTCCCAACATGGACATCGACCACACCGAATATGTCGAGCTGCTGCGCAAGCTGCGCCGCATCAAGGGGGTCAAAAAGGTCTTTGTCCGCTCCGGCATCCGCTACGACTATGCCATCGCAGACCCCGACCCGACCTTCATGCAGGAGCTGGTCAAATACCACATCAGCGGCCAGCTCAAGGTTGCTCCCGAGCACTGCGTCAACCATGTTCTGGATGTGATGGGAAAACCGCACGTTCAGGATTTCGACCGCTTCTGCAAGCGCTTCTACGAGGAGACCAAAAAAATCGGCAAGGAGCAGTATCTGGTTCCGTACCTGATGTCCTCCCATCCCGGCTGCACCATCGCAGATGCGGTGGAGCTTGCGGTCTATCTGAAAAAGCACCATATGCGCCCCGAGCAGGTGCAGGACTTTTACCCCACTCCCGGCACCAACTCCACCTGTATGTTCTACACCGGGCTGGACCCCCAGACCATGAAGCCGGTCTATGTGCCAAAATCGCCTGAGGAGAAGTTCTACCAGCGCACCCTGCTGCAATACTACAAGCCGGAAAATCGCCGGAATGTCATCGAGGCACTCATCCGTGCCCATCGGGAGGATTTAATCGGCAGTGGTCCAAACTGTCTGGTTCTGCCCGATGCGGAATATCTGCGCACCCACAATCAACGCACTGCCCAGCAGCGCACCGCCCAGCAGCGGCACACCCCCTCCCCGAAAAACGACCACGGCAAAAAGGGAGGCCGCCCCAACAACCGCAAGACACCGGTGGTGGAGCGCGGCGGTCTGCTGACCAATGATACCCGCTCCAGAAAGCGTCGTTAAGGCCGCTTTCCCACCTGAGCGCCCATTAAAATCAAATAAATTAAAGGAAGCAAGCTATGGCAAAACGAAAAAATAAAAAAGTCAATCCGTCACTGCCCCGCTGGGTCGTTTCGGTATTTGTCGCAATCGCACTGGTCCTGAGCGTCCTGACCTTCGGCGGAGATCTGGCAGGGATGGATACCTCCTTCCTGCAAAGCTGCATGGATGCCATCGACCGCCTGCTGTACGGAGGCCCCACCTCACCGGCTCCTTCGCTGCCAGCCAGCGGACAGGCCAAGGTCTACATCATCGATGTCGGGCAGGGCGAAAGCATCCTCATCACCACCGAGGAGCGCTCCATGCTCATCGATGCCGGTGAAAACGACAAGGGCGATGAGGTTCTGGCCTTTCTGGATACGCTGGGGCTGGACTCTCTGGACTACGCTCTAGCAACCCACCCGGACTCCGACCACATTGGCGGTCTGGACACTGTATTGGAAAGCATCGAGGTCGGCGAGGTCTTTTTCGGAGAGATTCCCGCCAAGCTCACCCCGACCACCAAGACCTATGAGGATGTGCTGGATGTCATCGAGGAGAAGGACATCCCTCTGTCCCTTGCCCATGCGGGAGACATCATCAATATGGGCAGTGGCGCTCAGCTGACCATTCTCGGCCCGATTGACCCGCAGCAGGCCACCAGTAAAAACAACGCCTCTCTCGTCAGCCGTCTGGACTTCGGCGAGACCTCCTTCCTGTTTAACGGCGACCAGGAAGCCCCTATGGAGAAGATGCTGCTCGAAAACGGCGTCGATTTGGACTGCGACATGATGACCATGGGCCATCACGGCAGCAGTACCTCCTCCACCCCGGAATATCTGGAAGCGGTCAGCCCGGACTATGCCTCCATCTCCTGCGGACGCGGCAACAAGTACGGCCATCCGCACGATGAAACGATTGAAAATCTCGAGGAGCTGGGTGTAGAGTACTACCGAACCGACCTGTCCGGCAACATCACCTTCACCAGCGACGGAAAAACCATCTCGGTGCGAACCGAAAAGCCATAAAGAACCCCTATCATTCTACTGCAAAGGAGCTGCTCAGCCATGAGAGAATTGATTATCGACCGTTTTGAGGAAACCTATGTTGTCTGCCAAACACCGGACGGCAAACTCGACGCCTTCCCGCGCAAACGTCTGCCGGAAAATGCCAGAGAGGGCAGCTGGCTGGTCATCCACGACGATGGCACTGTCGAGGTGGACGAAGAAAAAACCCTCCGTCGTCAGGCAATCAATATGTATCGTTTAAAAAATATGCTCAAGCGCCGCAAAGACGACTAACAATGGGGATCCGTCCATCTGGACGGGTCCCCATTGTTACAATTCTTTTTCCTTTGCTTTTGCCGCAAAAACACATTGACATTTTTCGATATATCTGCTATCCTATAAATCGAAAGATATCAATGTGTTAGCCACTGGGAATGTAGTTGCATCCCGATTTTCTTTGGCTAACCCATCGATAAATATCGATTCATCATTCAACCGAGGTGATTTCATGAATGATTCCTGCAGCAGACAGGTCGCCGTCTTTAAGGCTTTCTGTGATGAAAACCGCTGGAAGATTCTCGACCTGCTCACCAGCGGCGAAAAATGTGCCTGTGTTCTGCTCAACAAACTGGAAATCAGTCAATCCACCCTTTCCCATCACATGAAGATTTTGTGTGATTCCGGCATCGTGATCGGACGCAAGGAGGGAAAATGGACCCACTATTCTCTCTCCTCTCAGGGAGTCCAAGCCGCTGTAGACCTGTTACAGCCGCTTGCCTCCCCTCTTCATGGCTCTGTCCCCTGTACCTGTACCCCATCATTACAACGAGGTGACGATTCTATGGAACAAAAAACACAGCTCTATGTCCTGACCGGCTTTCTCGGCTCCGGCAAAACCACCATCCTGCTCAAGCTGCTCGAAACGCTCAAAGATAAAAAGATCGGCATCATCCAGAATGAGTTCGGCAAGCTGAGCATCGACGGGGATATCCTGCGCAACGACGACATCAAGATGATCGAGCTCAACCGCGGCTCTATCTTCTGCTCCTGCCTGCGCCTTTCCTTTGTAGAGGCACTGGCTGAGATGGCATCCTACCACTTTGACTATCTCTTTGTAGAGAGCTCCGGCATCGGCGACCCCTCCAATGTTCTGGAAATCATCGAGGCAACCAAGCAGATTACCGGCGACTGCTTTGATTATCGCGGCTCTCTTTGTCTGGTGGATGCGGTCAACTTTCTGGACCAGCTCGATGATTTAGAGTCCGTCCATCGCCAGCTCAAGCATTGTCACATGGCAGTGTTGACCAAAATTGATTTGGTGGACGCACAGCGCCTGACCGAGCTCAAGGAAAAAATTCGCCAAATCAACCCCATCTGCCGCATCGAAACCAGCGCAAATGCCAGCCTCGACCTCTCTTTCCTCAACGAGGACCTGATGCGCTATCAGTGGGCAGAAAGCGAGGAAACCACCAACTCGGAAGAAACCAAGCCCAAAACCCTCTTCCTCAACTTTGACGGCGAGGTGTCGGCAGAAAAGCTTGAGCAATTCCTCTCTGTGGTTGCGCCGGACCTCTACCGTGCCAAAGGTTTTTTCCACCTGACCACCGGCTGGCATCAGGTCGATTTGGTCGGAAGCAGGGTGGACTGGAAACCCTGTCCGGAGCACGAGCGTTCCCAGATGGTCTTTATTTCCAAGATTGGAACTGCCATCATCAAAAAAATCTTTGCTGCATGGGAAGAGCAGGTCGGTCTGCCGATGCAGCTGAAAAACTAAGGAGGGCGCAAAATGGAAATCAAGGTCATTGGCGAAGGGTGTGAAAAATGCGACACCCTGTTCAATAATACACTGGATGCGATTCTGGAATTGGGGCTGGACGCTCAGGTGGAAAAGGTGGAAGACCTCATCGAAATCGTCAAACTTGGGGTCATGACCGCTCCATCCCTGATGGTCGATGGAAAGCTCATCGTCAGTGGTCAGGTTGCTTCTACCGAAAAGATTATCAAGCTGCTCAAAAAATACTGTTAAACTGCCTTTGTCCGGTTTAGCAAAAAAATACTGCTCCAGACGGAGCGGTATTTTTCAAAAAGATATATCGATAATTTTCGATTTCATTGCATGAGGTGTTGTTATGGAAACAATTCGTACAGTCTGGTTCTTCATTCAAAATCAGATTTTGGGGATGAAATGGCTCAACCGGCTCATCCGGCAGCTGCTGGAAAAACTGGGGCTGAATACCAGCTCCCGTCTGGGCGGAGCCGTTCTCTTCTTCTTATATGATACGGTCAAAATCCTGATTCTGCTGTCGGTGCTGATTTTCTGCATCTCCTACATCCAGAGCTTTTTCCCTCCGGAGCGCACCAAAAAAATCATTGGCAGATTCCACGGTCTGGGCGCCAACATCTTGGCAGCTCTGCTCGGAACGGTCACCCCCTTCTGCTCCTGTTCCTCCATTCCGTTGTTCATCGGGTTCACCAGTGCAGGTCTGCCGCTGGGGGTCACCTTCTCCTTCCTGATTTCCTCCCCGCTGGTCGACCTCGGCTCCCTGATTTTGCTGACGAGTGTGTTTGGCGGCAAGGTTGCTCTGGCTTATGTGGTGGTCGGTCTTGTGCTTGCCGTGATGGGGGGCACTCTGATTGAACATCTCCATCTGGACAACGAGGTCGAGGACTTTATCCGAGGTGCCAAATCGGTTGACCTTGCCTCCCCTGAGCTGAGCACCTCTGACCGGCTGGAATATGCCCGTGACCAAGTGCTGTTCACCGTCAAAAAGGTAGCTCCTTACCTCCTTGCTGGGGTTCTGGTTGGCGCTGCTATCCACAACTTTATCCCACAGAACTTTGTCGAAGGGCTGCTGGGTGCGGACAAATGGTACTCTGTTCCCCTCGCCACCCTCATCGGCATCCCAATGTATGCCGATATCTTTGGAACCATCCCAGTGGCTGAAAGCCTCTTTGCCAAAGGAGCAGGGCTTGGTACCATCCTTTCCTTTATGATGGGGGTCACTGTCCTGTCTCTGCCTTCCCTCATTATGCTTCGCAAGGCGGTCAAACCAAAGCTTCTGGTTATCTTCTTCGGCATCGTTACGATTGGCATTATGCTGATTGGCTTCTCCTTCAATCTGATTCTCCTCTAATCCCTGCTTCAACGAACAACCCCCACAGGCAGCTGCACTGCCTGTGGGGGTTGTGTTGTTATTGATGTCGTTCCCGGGCTGTCTCGTGGTGTACTTCGGTGTCGCGGAAGAAAAAGGAAATCGCCCACACACCTGCCAGCGCCACCAGCGTATAGATGATACGGCTGAGAATCGAAGTCTGACCGCCCAGCAGGGCCGCTACCAAATCATACTGAAAGATTCCGATGCTTCCCCAGTTGAGCGCGCCGATCACGACCAGCGCCAGTACCAGTTTATCAAACATCCGATACCACACTCCTTGTCTTTTTTTCGGGACAAGGTTATTGTAAGCGGCATCGGGCGGTTCTATTCATCCGCACACCGGCATATCCTCCAGATATGGCCGGAAAAACCTGAAAGCAGATTATTTTTCTGCCAGCTCCCGAATACAATTTTGGCAGACACAGTGTCCTTTAAACTCCTGCACATCCTCCTTGGAATGGCAGAACACACAGCAGGGCTCATATTTTTTCAGGATGATTTTATCGTCCTCTGTCATGATTTCCAACGAGTCCTTGATCTGAATATTCATCACTCTTCTCAGCTCGACCGGAAGAACAATTCTTCCTAATTCGTCCACTTTTCGCACAATTCCTGTCGATCTCATTTTCAATTACACTCCCTTACAAACCAAACATTCATCTCTTCCTGATTCATAATATCCGATTTTACATATTGTGTCAATCAATTTATCTGCCATT
>URFD01000017.1 GCA_900547015.1 uncultured Oscillospiraceae bacterium
TCATAATTCTGCGAAAGGAGGAGCGCAACAGATTCTATGAAACATACAGTGAAAACGGTATGGAATATCATCACCAACATCTTGGTGGGGCTGGTAGTCCTTCTGGCGATTGCTCTGGTGGGAGTTCGGTTGGTCGGGATTCAGGTTTTCACCGTCCTGTCCGGGTCGATGGAACCGGCGTACCATGTCGGCTCGCTCATCTATGTGAAGGAGGTTGATTACAAGCAGCTGCAACCCGGCGATGTCATCACCTTCATGCTGGATGAGAATACGGTAGCAACCCACCGAATCGTGGAGGTCGTGCCCGACGAGGAGGACCCGGAAACGCTGCGCTACCGCACCAAGGGCGATGCCAACAATGCCGCAGATGGCGGGCTGGTCCACTACAAAAATGTCATCGGCACCCCAATCTTCACCATCCCGAAGCTGGGTTACTTTGCCGATTACATCCAAAACCCACCGGGTACTTATGTGGCAATCTCCGCCGGAGCGATTTTGCTGCTGATGGTCTTTTTGCCGGATTTGTTTTCCTCTGATGCACAGGAAAAGAAGGAAAAGAAATCCAAACGGGAGGGGATCTATTCCCCAAAACATGGAGGGTAATGCCGCAAGGCTCCCTATATTAAAAAAATTTAAAGGAGGTTTTCTCGAATGAAGAAAACAAGAAAAGCATTGCTTCTGGGTGTTTGTGCGGTATTGCTGGTAACTGCTTCCGTACTGGGAACCATGGCATACCTGACTGCAACAACAGACACAATTACGAACACCTTCACAGTCGGTAATGTTACTATTACGCTGGACGAAGCAAGAGTAAATCCAGATGGTACACCGGTTGCAGGTGCTGCCCGTGTCAAAGAAAATGCCTACAAACTGATGCCGGGTAGTACATACACCAAAGATCCAACCGTTCATGTAGCTGCTGGAAGCGAAGATTGCTATGTATTCGTAAAGGTAGAAAACGGTATTGCTAATCTTGAGGCTACTGGCAACACTACAATTGCTAAACAGATGGAAACACAGGGCTGGAGTTTGGTTACAGGCGAAACCAACATTTATGCATATAAGAATACTGTTGCAGCTGGCACTGATGTAAAAGTATTTGAATCCTTCAAGATTGCTGATGATGCGAATACTAAAACAGAATGGAATAGCATTACAAATGCTCAAGTAAAAATCACTGCTTACGCTATTCAGGCAGACGGCTTCGCTAACGCTAAAGCAGCATGGGATGCAGGTAACTTCTAACTTCAACGAATAGCAACAAACATAAACCATAGCGAATGAAGGAGACAGCAAGACTATGAAAAAGAAACTTGTAACTTTGTGTGCGGCTCTGGCCCTGTGCGCGACTGCAATCATCGGCGGCACTCTGGCTTACTTCACCGATACCGATGCGAAAGATAACACCTTCACAGTCGGTAATGTTGACATCGAACTGACCGAGCCAAACTGGAATGCAGCAGAAACAGCAGGAACGCATACAAATGTTTACCCGGGCCAGAAACTGGACAAAGATCCAACCGTTAAAAACATCGGTGCAAATACCTGCTATGTTCGCATCAGTGTAAGCAACCTTAACCAGTTCGGAGAAGGATATGGTATTACATATTGGACTGGTAATGTCAAAAATGCTCTTGGCACAGACTGGGAACTCCACGAAGGTTACTACTATTACAAAAATATTTTGAGTCCAGAAGCAAAAACCTCTGCCTTGTTTGACCAGATTCAGGTTCCTGTTGAGTTAACAAACAATCAGACAGTAGAAGGTATTGAAGTAAAAGCTGAAGCTGTTCAGGCTCAAGGTCTCAAAGACAACCCAACAGTTGCAGAAATTGCAGCTTGGTTTGCAACCTGTGGTCTCTAATCTAAAAATCTATGGCTCTCTCCCCGCAGGGGGAGAGGCCATATAAGAGTACCCGAAGCTCGTCGGCTTCGGATATTGTTATATGGCTGGCACAGCAGGACTGCTACAGCCAAAAAATTACCATGACCCCAAAACAGTGTGGTTATATGTTAGGAGGAAAAGCGCATGAAGAAAAAAATTTTGCTTGCGGCAGCAGTTGTAATCTGTCTTACGATTGCTGTGTCGGGTACCCTTGCGTACTTCACATTTGAGGACACCGCGCACAATGTCATTACCTCCGGCGGTGTCAGCATCGAAGTGGTGGAAAAGACAAAGGGTGAGGGCGAGACTGAGGTTGATTTCCCGAAAGAGGGAATCACGGGTGTTATGCCCGGTACGGAGGTCAGCAAGATTGTCAGCGTGAAAAATAACGGAAACAGCGAAGCATGGGTTCGTGTCAAGGTAGACGCAACAATCAAATCGGCAGAGGGCGAAGGAGAATTGCCTTCGGATGTTATGACCTATACAGTAAGTGGCGATTGGACTAAAGAAGGCGATTACTACTACTATAAAGAAAAAGTGCCGGCAGGCGAATCCACCAGCATCCTGTTTGACACTGTAAAATTTGACCCGGAAATGGGCAACGAATATCAGAACTGCAGAGCAAATATTGTGATTTCTGCCCAGGCAGTCCAGACCGCCAATAACGGCACAACCGTGATGGATGCACAAGGTTGGCCTGCTGGAGAATAAGGAGGGGTAACAGATGACCAAAAGATTATTGACATTGGGCGTGAGCCTTGCAATGCTGGTTACCGTATGCGTTCCCGGCGCGCTGATTACCAAAGCGGATACCCCGTTGGTTTGCACGATTGAGGAGCATACCCACACCGAAGCTTGCTATCAAGATAACGAGCTGGTCTGCGGCCTTGAGGAGCATACCCACGGCGAAGGCTGCTATGCAGTAGAATCCGTAGATCCAGAGAATCCGGTAGATCCGGAGAACCCAAATCCAGAGAACCCAAATCCGGAGAACCCGAATCCGGAGAACCCAAATCCGGAGAATCCAAATCCGGAGAATCCAAATCCGGAGAACCCACAGCCGGAAGTAAAAGAATGTACCTGCGACCCGAAGCCAGCAGAGGGCGAGCCACACCAGAAGGATTGCCCACTGTATGTAGAGCCTGCCTGCACCTGTGACCCGAAGCCAGCAGAGGGCGAGCTGCACCAGAAGGATTGCCCGCTGTATCAGGCGCACATCGAGGGTTGCTCCGAAGGCTGTACCGCGGAAGGCTGTAAATGCCCATGCCACAACAAAAACGACCTGTTTGAACGGCTGATGGCTTGTCAGACTCTGGAAGAACTGTACGCTCTTGCACAAGCAACACCGAAAGAAGAATTGGACGCTTTGACAGAGGAGCAGAACGCTCAAATCGAAGCTAAAATTACTGCGCTGGAACCAGCTCCGCTGCCGCCAATCGGTGAAAATGAAGCGGCTGTAGTTGCGGTAGAAGCTGAAACGGCAGACAGCGAGATTATTTATCCGATCGTAGACTTTGATAACGTAGCACCATTCGGCGCTCCGGTTGAAGGATAAGGGAGAGGAGACAGAACATGAAAAAAACAAAAGCATTATCGCTGCTCCTTTCAATGTCACTGGCGGCTTCACTGGCATTTCCAAGTGGGTTGGCAATGCCGTCCTACGCTGATCATGTACCAAGTGCCATCAGTGACGATGACAACGGCAACAGCGCGATGGAGCTCAGCAAAACTGCAGTGGCAAATGGGGACGGCACCTATACCATTCAGCTGGAGGCTTATGCCACAGGCAGCAAGGTGACAACCTCAATCAACAAAGATATTCCGACGGACATTGTTCTGGTGCTGGACCAGTCCGGCTCGATGGCAGATGAAATGTCCCAATATGAATTTGCACCGTATACCGGCAAAACCAATGGACAGTACTATGAGCTTCGTCACAATGGGGCAACAAACCCGAATCTGTGGCACAAGCTTGCAGATGGCAGCTATACAAGTGTTTCTGTGACAATCACAGGAGAAGATACCTACAGATATGAAGAATGTCCGGGAAACTGGAAAAATGCCGAGTATAGTTGGAACCGTTTGGAGGACTGCTACTGGAAATATCGAAATAACCTTTATGTAAAAGACGGAGACGAATACAAAAAGGTTATATTGGATAGAAGTGACGATTGGTGGTATAGTACTTATACCTATACCTTCCCTGATGGCAAACAAGTTCAGAGCGATGGAGATGGCGCAACTCCTAATTTCGGCGGTAATGGTCCTGTTTACTATCGTGTGCCGGATGATGGAGCCAAGACCTATACCTACACCTACAAAGACAAAGAGGGTACAACTCGTACCATCGGTACTTCTAAAGGTAAAGACACAAAGCCAACGGATTTCACTCTTTATGAGAGGTACGAATCCAATATCACAACAACTCGCATTCAGGCTCTGAAAGATGCCGTCGCTAACTTTATAGACAGCGTAGAAACAAAGGCGGCAGGTGAAGACGGTACGCTTGGAACAAATGACGATATCAACCACCGCATTGCAGTCGTTGGTTTCGCGAGCGAGAGCGGGAATGGAAACAATACAGAGCTGCTTTCTATCAGAGGAAACAATAGCCATTCTGTAGGTGTGGCTTATAGTAATATCAATAATCAAAATCTGAAGGATGTTCTTCAGAGCATGGACACAACAGCCGGAAGAGAAATGGTTGGTGATGCGCTTGATGCTTTGGCTGCAAGCGGTGCAACCAGAACAGACTTGGGCATGGACATGGCACAGCGAATCCTGAGCGCCAATCCGGTTCCAAACGGTGAAACACGCAACCGTGTTGTCATCGTCTTTACCGATGGCTCTCCGACAGATTCCAACGGATTTGAACTGTATGTTGCTAATGCTGCAATCAATAAAGCAGATGCCATTAAAAACAGCGGAGCTACGGTATACTCCATTGGTATCTTTGAAGGCGCAGATGCCAGCAGCGCTGGTACAAAACCATCGGGAGATTTAGGTAACAGTAGTCGTCAGCTTCCGGCAGCCTGTAACTGGTTCATGCAGAAGCTGTCTTCCAACAATGGTACACCAGAAATCCCAGGCTACTACCTCTCTGCTTCGGACGCAAACACCTTGAACAATATTTTTAAGCAGATTTCCGATCAGATTGAAACAGGAACTGCTTCTACAGTATTGAATGAAAAAGCAGTCGTGAAGGACATCATCTCCCCATACTTCCAGTTGCCTGAGAATGCGACGGCGAATGATATCACACTGGAAACCTACGCCTACGGCACAGGAGGTAGTTGGACAAATAACAATAATCCGATGGGAGCTCATGCTACAGTAAATGGAACCGGCGAAGTAGAGGTTACCGGCTTTCACTTCTCCGAAAACTGGTGCGGTACTAAAACTGAAAACGGAGTTGAAACCCCACATGGAAACAAACTGGTGATTTCGTTTAAGGTAGTACCGAAGGAAGGTTTCCTCGGCGGCAACGGTGTACCGACCAACGAGAGAGCAGATGTAACTCAAACCATCGATGGTGTATTCCATGAGTTTATATTCCCAATCCCAGAGGTCAATGTTCCAATCCCAGATATTACTGTAACCGCAGAGGATAAGAACGTATACCTGATGGGTAACATAAGCGCCGCGCAGATGAAAGAAGGCGTGACTGCTATGGCTGGCGGGGTCAACTTGTTTAATCAGGAAGAATATACAGGTGTGAATGCGTGGAAAGATGACTTCGTTACTATCACTACGACAGTAACAGATAAAGACAACACCGAATTTCCAAAGGATGGATTAAACAACCTGACCAAAGATGGCGACTACTTCTTGCATGTTAAGCTTGAGCCGAACAAGGATCCAGCTACAGTAGGCGCTCCAGCTGTGGAAAAAATAGGCAATGGCGAAATGAAGATTAAAGTCTTCCAGCCGGAGCTGACCTTCAAAGATTTCGAGGGTTACTACGGTGATAGCGTGCCTGCTTTCCGTGAAAATCCTACTCAGATAAAGTGGAAGCACGGGGAAGAGGTAGCTGTTCCAGCACAGATGACTGGTACTGAACCATCGTTGGATATTACCTACACCCCAGATGCAACCAAGATTGAAAACGGTAAAATCAATAGCAAGCAGGATATTCCTGTCAAGGCTGAGGTCAAGATTAACAACACAGATGTAACTGATAAGACGACCTTCCAGCATCAGGCTTGTAGTTCAGCTTGTGGTTGGACAGACCCGAATCCTAACAACGGCGACCCGGCATTCCTGCTGCACGTCAAGACCTGCCAGCTTACCATCACCAAGACCGGCGGCGATGCGAATGAGCCTTATGTATTCACCGTTAACAAGGATGGCACAAAGTACACCGAGGTCACCATCGAAGGTAACGACAGTGTGATTATCAAGGAACTGCCGGTTGGTACCTACACCATCGAGGAGGACACCGACTGGAGCTGGCGGTATACACCATCCTACACTAACGGCAATAGTGCAACACTGAGTGCAACTAATCATGAAGGCACCATCACCTGCACCAACACAAAGAACAACGACCAGTGGCTCAATGGCTTCAGTGCGGTTGCCCGGAATATCTATGGACAGCCGAATAGCACTGGTCGCCGTGCTAAGTAAGGAAGGAGGGAAAATCGATGAAACATGGAAACAATGAATCGCAGCGTCCACAGCGCAACACCAAGCACAATCTCTATAAAATCCAGCTTCTGATCTTCTCTCTCCTGCTTGTCGCAACGATGGCGATTGGAGGCTCGATGGCGTTCCTGACCACCAAGACCCCTGAAGTCGTGAACACCTTCACACCGGCTCATGTGGAGCCTGATGTAAAGGAAGATTTCAACGGTACAGTTAAGAGTAGTATTACAGTGCAGAACACCGGCGATATCGATGCCTACATCCGAGTCAAGCTGGTGACCTACCGTGTGAACAATGACGGAGATCACATTGGTGGTACAGCAACAATACCAAGCTTTACACTCGGTAAGGACTGGGTAAAACATGGTGAGTATTACTACTACACCAAACCGGTAGCACCCAATGACTCGACAGGTGACTTGCTCGGCAGCAACATTGAACTGCAAGAATACACTGATGCTGACGGCGGCAAACAGGCCATTGATGTTATGGCAGAGGCAATCCAGAGCACACCGGCATCGGCTGTAACAAGTGCATGGAATGTTCAAGTCGTAAACGGCACAATTCAGTAAGGAGGTGCGGGAAAGTGAAAAAGAAAAATATGATTAACAAAGCGTTCTCGCTCCTGCTGGCCTTGATGATGGTGATGGGCTTTGCCACCACAGCGTTTGCGGCAGGTGCATCGGTCACCTTCAAGAACGGAAAGCTCGTCGTTTTCCAGCCGGGCAGCGATTACACACAGACCGATTTGTTCGGCAACTTTAAAAACATTATGCCGGGTGATACCCTCACCGAGGAAATCACCGTTGAGAACCAGTCCGGCGACAGCGACTACATCAAGGTTTATCTGCGGGCGGTTCCTCATGATGAAACCGGCAACCCGATTAGTGCGGAGGTACTGGCTGAGCTGAGAAGCGACGAGCGCCGCGGGGAGAAAACCGAGCTTGCCTATATGTACGACTTCCTTGCACAGCTCCAGCTGACCGTCAAAAACGGCGCAGAGGTGATTTATCAGGCTTCTCCTGATGAAACAGGCGGCCTCACAAACAATGTGTACTTGGGCAGTCTGCGCAAGGGCCAGTCCCTCAAGCTGGATGTGGAGCTGAATGTACCGATTGAGATGGGGAACGACTATGCGAACCGCATCGGCGAGGTGGATTGGGTGTTCGCGGCAGAGGCATTCAACGATGTGACTCCTCCGCCGGAAGGCCCGGACACTCCTCCGTACTATCCTCCGGAGGAACCTTCGGATAATCCTTCCCTGTTCACCGTTCGCAAGGTATGGGTGGATGACGGCAAATCCCGTCCAAAGAACATCACCGTACAGCTTCTGCGGGACGGCGAGGTTTACAGCGAGGTCAAGCTGAGAAAGACCAACAACTGGGTTCACACCTGGGACCGTCTGGACAAGAACCATCGCTGGAGCGTGGTGGAGGCGGACGTTGCCGACGGCTACAAGGACACCTACAAGGCCAGAGGCAATACCGTGATTATCACCAACACCCAGGAGGATTATGTTGCTCCTCAAACTGCAAAACCGGTGGATTTGACCGTTGTGAAAAAATGGGATGACAAGGGCAGAAACAGACCGGATTCGGTCAAGGCTACCCTGTACGACGGTGATACTGCGGTAGAAACCGTTCTGCTGGGCGACTGGAACGACTGGTCCTATTCCTGGAAGAAACTGGACGGCAAAGGAAATTGGCAGATTGTCGAAACCAATATCCCAAAGGGATATGTTCCATCCTACTCCTATGAGGATGGCGTGGTAACCATCACCAATACAGCCACCCTGATTCAGACAGGTCAGCTGAACTGGCCAATCCCGGTGATGTGTGGTCTCGGCCTTGCACTCATCATTTACGGGGTCATCGTACTCCGAAAGAAACGGAAGAATGAACGTGCCTAAAAAGGGCATTGGATTCGTACTCGCAGGGACGGTGCTGATGCTTTCGGCACTGTCCCTTTTCCTGTATAACCAGTATGAGGATGCGCGCGCCGGGCAGGAAGCCGAGAACCTGCAGGCCATCATCCTGCAATCCATTCCGGAAACTCAGCCTGCGGAAAAAGCCAAGGCCCTGACCCCGCAGATGCCTGTCAAGGAGATCGACGGGTACGGCTATGTGGGCTATCTTTCCATCCCGGATATGGAGCTGGAGCTGCCAGTCATGTCGGAGTGGGACTATACCAGATTGAAAATTGCTCCCTGCCGTCAGTTCGGCTCCTCTCGAACGGACGATTTGGTGATTGCTGGCCACAACTACAAAAACCATTTCGCCGGTCTGGAACAGCTGGAAGTCGGTGCTCCCGTCTCCTTTACGGATATGGAGGGAATCGAAAACCAGTACAAGGTCGCGCTGGTGGCTCTGCTTGCCCCAACCGAGGTGGAAGCAGTGCAGAACAGCGAGCATGACCTGGTGCTGTACACCTGTACCTACAACGGAAAAACCAGAATCGTGGTGTTCTGCGACCGCTCGGAGTAGCGGACAGGTTTGACAGCACGGGGTTGGATGTGAGAAACAAAAGATACCGCAAGGCAATCGGACAAAAACCGAAGGTCTTGCGGTATTTGTTTTCTGGACGAGATGGAGCGGCCGCGGCATTTTTGGAAGAAACTGTAAACAGTTCCGGACATTTTTGGAATCGCGTTGAAAAGGTAAACCCCGCATGATATGATGAAAACAGAGCGGACGAAAAACAATACCGACACAGCACAGGGAGGTGCAGCCATGAAGCTCTTGTATGCCGAGGATGAACCGGCTCTTTCCGAGGCGGTGGTGGACTATCTGACCTATCACAAATATATCGTGGATGCCGTTTATAATGGAGAGGATGCGTATGATTATGCCATTTCCGGCGGATACGATGGCATCATTCTGGATATTATGATGCCAAAGCGGGACGGTTTGGAGGTGCTTTCTGCACTTCGCCGAAACGGGTGCAGGACTCCGGTGCTTCTGCTGACCGCAAAAACGCAGGTCGAGGACCGGATTCAGGGGCTGGATACCGGAGCGGACGACTATCTTCCCAAGCCCTTTGATATGGGGGAGCTGATTGCCAGAATCCGCGCCATGCTCAGACGCAGGGAGGAGTATCACCCGGATTTGATTCGGTTCGGGGATTTGACGCTCGATTTGCAGTCCGGGGCAATCAATGTGGGGGAGATGTCCTTTCAGCTGCCAAAGCAGGAGTACCGTGTGATGGAGCAGCTCATGCTCAACCACACCCTCTATCTGTCCTCGGAGCAGCTGCTGGTCAAGGCTTGGGGATACGATGCAGAAACCGACCTCAACATCGTGTGGCTGTATATCTCCTATCTTCGCAAGCGGCTGTCCGCGATGGACTCTCGGGTGGAGATTGTCTCCAAGAGGAATGTCGGGTATAAATTGGAGTATCGGCTATGACAAAAACTTTAAAACGACGCTTTATCATCTTTACCATGACGGCAGTGACGGGCCTGCTGGTGTTCCTCGTGCTTGCAATCAACGGGCTGAACTGGATGATGCTGGAGCATCAGTCGGATTCTGTGCTGGAAATGCTGGTGGCCTCGGACGGTGTGTTTCGCAGGATGGATTTTGAGCGTCCGCCCCGCTCGGTACCTCCGATGAATTTAGAGCGGATGCGCTCGTCCCGATTCTTGATCGTCAAGGGAGATGCCGACGGCAATATCATCGAGGTCAACGCTGACCAGATTCCGGCTGTCGATGACCAAACAGCGCAGGAATATGCACAGACCGTTTGGGCATCCGGCAAACAATCCGGCCAGTTGGATGGGTATAAGTTTGCAGTCAAGCAGAGCGGTGGAACCCGACTTGCATTTTTTGTGGATGTGTCGGAGCTGAGAGGGAATTTTTACAGGGTGCTGTTCGCCTCCGGCCTGATTGCGGTGCTTTGCTGGCTGATTCTTCTGGTGATTGTGGTTTGTCTTTCGGGTCGGGTGATTCGTCCGGTGCTGGCAGGGATGGAAAAACAGAAGCAGTTCATCACCAATGCCGGGCATGAGATGAAAACCCCGCTTGCCATCATTCAATCCAACAACGACACGATGGCGCTGATTCACGGAGAGAACAAGTACAACGCCCATATCCGCGCACAGACCAAGCGGCTCAATGTGTTGATGTCCAACTTGCTGACCCTGGCAAAGCTGGACGAGGAAATTCCGCTGCCGACCCAAACGGTGCAGGTCAGCGAGACGGTCGAGGAATTGCTGCCGCCTTATCAGGATGCGGCGCTGAGCCGCAGGATTTCCTTCCAAGCACAGGTGGAGCCGGAAATTGTGAAGCAAATCAATCAAGAGAGCTTTCGGCAGATGATGACCCTTTTGTTGGACAATGCGGTTAAGTACACTCCGGAGGAGGGAACGATTGCATTGACGGTTAAAACGCACGGCAGGCATCTTCAAATCGTGGAGGAAAACACCTGCCTGCCCTCCCATGAGGCAGACCCGGAAAGACTGTTTGAACGGTTTTACCGAGGGGACTCCGCACGAACACAGGACAAGTCCTCCTGCGGCTATGGGATTGGGCTTTCGGCTGCCCGTGCCATCTGTGAAAAGTTCGGCGGAAAGCTGACAGCGGAATATCCTTGCGCCGACCGTATTCGCTTCACGGCTATCTTATAAAATCAGGAAATCATTTGTTTACAAAACCTTCCCATATTTTTCGAAATGGGAAGGTTTTTTCTTATGTAATTCTTAGGTTCGTTTTTTACAATCAAAGCATAGAAAGGAGATGAAGGCGAATGCAATTTCGGAATGAAGTGAAGCATGAAATCAGCAGCGGCGACCTGCTGATTCTGCGGCAGAGATTGCGGATGGTGATGAAGCCGGATGAGCACGCGGTCGATGGGCGGTACGAGATACGCAGTCTGTATTTTGATAATCTGGATGACAAGGCCTTGCGGGAAAAATTGGACGGGGTGAACATCCGCGAAAAGTATCGGATCCGCCTGTACAACCACGACCACTCCATCATCTATCTGGAGCGCAAGTTTAAACACGGTGGGTTCGGGTATAAGGATTCTGCCAATCTGACGCTGGAGCAGGCACAGGCGATTGCGGACGGTGAGGTTGATTGGATGTCCCACAGCGAGGATGAGGTGATTTTGGGATTTTATACCCGAATCCGCAACGAGGGGTTGAGGGCAAAGGTCATCGTGGATTACACGAGGGAGCCATTTGTCTTTGCACCGGGTAATGTTCGGGTCACCTTGGATTACGGGATTCGCACCGGGATGAGCTGTACCGACCTTTTGAATCCAGACTGCGTGACCGTCCCGGTCAGCGGCTCGCCCTGCATCCTGGAGGTGAAGTGGGACAACTATCTTCCAGATGTGATTCGGGATGCGGTGCAGCTTGGTGACCGGCACAATGCGGCCTTTTCCAAATATGCTGCCTGCCGAATGTACGACTAACAAAACAGAACAACAAAAAAGGAGTAATCTTTACTATGACTTTTCAAGATATTTTTAAATCCAGCTTTCTGGAAAATGTAACCTCCATCAGCGTCTTGGATATGCTGCTGACCATCGTGCTGTCCTTCGGCATCGGTCTGTTTATCTTTCTCATCTACAAAAAGACCTACCGCGGCGTGATGTATTCCTCTGGCTTCGGTACGACGCTGGTGGCCCTGACGATGATTACCTCCATCGTCATCCTGGCAGTCACCTCCAATGTGGTTCTTTCCCTTGGTATGGTCGGCGCGCTGTCCATCGTGCGTTTTCGTACCGCAATCAAGGACCCGCTGGATATTGCCTTTTTGTTCTGGGCAATTGGTGCAGGCATCATCCTTGCGGCAGGCATGATTCCGCTGGCGGTGATTGGCAGCGTCTGCATCGGGCTGATTCTGCTGGTGTTTGTCAATCAGAAGTCGCACAGCCATCCGTATATGGTGGTGCTCAACTGCACCGACCACGATGCGGAGATCAGAGCCAGAGAGTTTTTGACCAAGAATGTGACCCGCACCTCGGTCAAGAGCAAATCTGCCGTCAGGGGTGCAATCGAAATGAACATCGAGGTTCGCCTGAAAGAGGACGATACCGATTTTATCAACATTCTTTCCGAGATGCCCGGGGTCAACAGTGCGGTGATCGTCTCTTATAACGGCGATTACATGGGGTAAGGAGTATGTCTGCAAGTAAAAAACTGGATCAAATCGCATGGGCAGTCACAGCGTTTATTCTGAGCTTGACCGTTTTATTCATGAATGGAGGGGCTGTCGGGCTACAGGAGATGGTGCGGTCGATGGGCTACGAAACCCGGCTGTTTGACAATACCCGGGTGCATACGGTGGACATCGTCATGGATGACTGGGACGAGCTGATTGCAAATGCCACCAACGAGGAATACTACGCCGCCTCTGTTGTGATTGACGGAGAGGCCTATCAAAATGTCGGGATTCGGGCGAAGGGAAATACCTCACTGTCCACCGTCGCTTCCATGGACAGTGAGCGGTACAGCTTCAAAATCGAGTTCGACCACTACGACAGCTCGAAAAGCTATCATGGTCTGGACAAGCTGTGCCTGAACAATCTGATTCAGGATTCCACCATGATGAAAGACTACCTGACCTATACCCTGATGAACGAATTTGGTGTGGATTCGCCGCTGTGCAGCTATGTTTACATCACCGTCAACGGGGAGGATTGGGGGCTGTACCTTGCGGTCGAGGGGGTGGAGGACAGCTTTTTGGAGCGAAACTACGGTTCCGACCATGGAGAGCTGTACAAGCCGGATAGCTCGAGCCTCGGCGGAGGTCGCGGCAACGACAAGGAATTCGATGGGAATCCATTTGAGAAGGGCGAAAACGCGGCAAACGGCTCCAATCAGTCCAATACCAAAACCGACACAACAGAAGGCTCGGATTCAACCAAAGCTCCGGACGGCTCCGCACCGCCAGAGATGCCCAGCGGCAATCAGGGAGTTGGCATGAATCCATTTGAGAAGGGCGAAAACGCGGCGGGCAGCTTCAATCAGTCCAATAGCAAAACCGACACAACCGAGGGTTCGGATTCAACCAAAACTCCGGACGGCTCCGCACCGCCGGAGATGAACGGCAGAGGCAAGGGCGGCGGCTTTGGCGGCGGCGCGGGGATGGGCTCTGCGGATGTTAAGCTGCAATACATCGATGACGAGTTGGACAGCTACTCCAACATCTGGAACAACGCAAAAACTAAGGTAAGCGAGGCAGACCAGAAGCGGCTGGTCGAATCGTTGAAAAAGCTGTCCAACACAGAAGATCTGGAATCGGTTGTGGACGTAGAGGAGGTCATCCGTTATTTTGTGGTACACAACTATGTGTGCAACGGCGACAGCTATACCGGCACGATAGTTCACAACTACTATCTGTACGAGGAGGACGGTCGGATGTCGATGATTCCGTGGGATTATAATCTGGCGTTCGGAATCTTCCAAGGTGGAAATGCACAGAGCACCGTCAACACACCAATCAATTCTCCTGTCTCCGGCGGCTCCGGAGAAGATCGCCCGATGTGGAATTGGATTCTGTCCGACGAGAGCTACACCGAGCTGTATCATCAGTATTTTGCTGAGTTTTTGGATACGGTGGATCTTCAGAGCATCATCGACAACGCATACCAGCTGATTGCGCCTTATGTAGAACAAGACCCAACCGCATTTTATACCAAAGAAGAGTTCGAGCAGGGTGTGCAGACGCTCAAGGAGTTTTGCAGTCTGCGCAGCGAGAGCATTTCCATGCAGCTGGAGGAGGGTGAAACCACCGAAGAGATGGATTATGTGGATGCTTCGGGAATGACCCTGAGCGACATGGGCTCGATGAACAACGGCATGGGACGAGAGGGAGGAGGACAGAACCGGATGCCGGGGAATCTGCCGTCCCGTCAGGAGCAAACGCAGGGAAGCGGAGCGGACGAAAGCACCGGCGAATCGTCGGGGGCTGAGGTTTCGGGAGAGCCCAATAACGGGCAGTCCAATCAAACCCGAAGGGAATTTCCTTCCCAAAATCCGGGACAGCTGCCGGAGGATGCAGCAGATGAGTCTGCTTCTAACTCGTTCGGCTGGCTTTGGATTGCCGGTTCAGCACTGCTCCTCTGCGTAGGATTGTTGGCCGCAAAATTATATCGATAACAACAGGCAAGAGCGCTGTCATTTTGATTCCCTAAGCGGATGAGAAGGACGGCGCTTGTCTGTTTTAAACAGGACAGGTGGAAAATCCTCATTTGCACATTGCACGATGGCAAAGCTGACGCTATAATGGTAGTACAGCAGATTTTGGATTCGAGGAAAGGACGGGGAAATGAGAATGAATTTTGTGACCAAAGAGCCAATCAGCAAGGGCTGGTCGAGCGACCGAAAGTACTGTGTGACCGCTGAGGATGGAACGAAGTACTGCCTGCGAATCTCCGACCTTGCACAACTTGACAGGAGACAGCGCGAATTTAACGGGATGAAGCAGGCGGCTTCGCTGGGGATTCCGATGTGTCAGCCCATCGAATTTGGTGTTTGTGAGGAGGGCGTCTACTCCCTCCAAAGCTGGATTGACGGAGAGGATGCCGAGCAGGTCATCTTGCAATACTCGGACGCACAGCAGTATCAGTACGGCAGGGAGGCAGGAGAGCTGCTACGGAAGCTTCATACGATTCCGGCGCCCGCCGAGCAGGAGGATTGGGAAATCCGCTTTCGTCGAAAGATTGATAGTAGAATCAAGGCATATCGGGAATGTCCGCTTCAGTATGAGGGCGGAGAAGCGTTGATCCGCTATGTCGAGCAGAACTGCCACCTGCTCAAAAACAGGCCGCAAGTGTATCAGCACGGAGATTACCACATCGGAAATATGATGATTGACCGAGAGGGCAGACTGCAAATTATCGACTTTGACCGAAGCGATTACGGGGACCCGTGGGAGGAATTTAATCGCATCGTCTGGTGTGTCCAGAAATCGCCGCTGTTTGCCTGCGGCCTGGTGGACGGATATTTTGAACAGAAGGTCCCGGTGGAGTTTTGGGGGCTGCTTGCCCTTTATATCGCCAACAACACGCTGGGCTCCCTGCCGTGGGCCATTCCCTTTGGACAGGGTGAGGTGGATGTCATGCGCCGTCAGGCACAGCAGGTGCTGTCCTGGTACGACGGGATGCGCACCGTCATTCCGAGCTGGTACCAAAAGCCACAGGGGCTTTAACGGAAAATCGATGGCGCAGGATTTACAATATTTCCCTTTCTTTTTTTAACGCGATTGTGTATGATAGAGGGAAAATGCAGGCGGCTTCTGCCGCTTTGCCCCAAAGGGACAGATGAGGAAAATCAGGACAGAACAGGAGAGGTATCGTGATGAGCGAAGAAGATAGACAGGACAAAAAGCCGGCCGTGTGCGTCGGTGTGCTGGCACACGTCGATGCCGGCAAAACGACCTTTTCGGAACAGCTGCTCTACCACACCGGCAGCATCCGAAAGCTGGGAAGGGTGGACCATCAGGACGCATTTATGGACAGCGACCAGCTGGAGCGGGAACGCGGCATCACCATCTTTTCCAGCCACGCAGCCTTTGAAACACCGCATCGCTGCTGCTACCTGCTGGACACGCCGGGACACGCGGATTTCGGCGCAGAGATGGAGCGAGCGATTCAGGCGATGGATTATGCCATTCTGGTGGTCAGCTGCGTGGAGGGCATCCAAGCACACACCGAGCAGGTCTGGAAGCTGTTGGAGCAGTATCAGGTTCCGACCTTTTTCTTCTTGAATAAGACCGACCGCGCGGGCGCCCAGCCGGAGCGTCTGCATGCCGACCTGAGAAAACGGATGAGTGCGAATATCTGTGATTGCAGCGGTTCCTTTTCGGGGACGGGATGGAGCACGGAATTGATTGAACAGGTGGCCGAGCAGGACGAGGAGCTGTTGGAGCAGTATCTGGACGGGGGCTATGAGCCGCAGTGTTGGCAGGAGCATCTGGCACAGCAGATTGCTAGACGAAAGATGTTTGCCTGCTTCCGGGGCTCTGCGCTTCAGGATGAGGGAATCGAGGAGTTCCTTTCGGCGCTGGATGCGCTGACCTTGCCCAGAGAAAGCTCTGGCGATTTTCAGGCGATTGCATGGCAGGTGCGCCACGATGCCCGCGGCGAGCGGCTGGTCTTTTTAAAGGTTCAGTCCGGGGTGCTCAAGGCAAGGGACGAGGTTCCTGTCATGCTGGCAGATAGCAGCCGAACCACCCAGAAAATCAACGAGCTGAGAATCTATCACGGAACCAAATTTTCCACCGTCCAGCAGGTGTCGGCAGGACAGCTGTGTGCGGCTACCGGCTTGGACGGGGTGCGTCCCGGTGATGAAATCGGGGCGAACTGCTCGCATCGGCAGGCACATCTGACCCCGATTCTGGGAGCGAAGGTCGTGCTGCCCGAGCAGGTGCCGGTTCGTACCGCCTTGCAGGCGCTGCGCCAGTTGGAGGACGAGGACCCGATGCTGGGAATCCGCTTTGAAGAGGCCTTGCAGGAAATCCAGATTCGGGTGATGGGCCAAATCCAGCTGGAGGTACTGCGTCAGCTGTGCCGTCAGCGCTTTGGCTTGGAGGTGGAATTTGCCGATTGCCGCATTTTGTACCGCGAAACCATTTCGGAACCGGTGGTGGGCTACGGACATTACGAGCCGCTGCGCCACTATGCGGAGGTTCATCTGCGGTTGTCTCCGGCGGAGCGCGGCAGCGGTATCACCTTCGACAGCGAGTGTTCGCTGGATGTGCTGGGTCAAAACTGGCAGAATCTGGTCCGCACCCATGTTTTTGAAAAGCGGCACAAGGGCGTGCTGACCGGCTCGGAGCTGACCGATGTGAAGATTACCCTGCTGACCGGACGCTCTCATGTCAAGCACACTGAGGGCGGAGACTTTCGGGAATCGACCTACCGCGCTATTCGACAGGGATTGGAGCAGTCGCTGGCAGCCGGTCAGGTCGTGCTGCTGGAACCGTACTATGCCTTTGAGATTTCGGTCATGACAGAGCAGGTGGGTCGGCTGATGAGCGACCTACAGCGGATGGAATCGACCTTCGGCTCCCCGGTCATGGAGGAGGAGCGCGCTACCCTTTGCGGCAGAGGCCCGGCGGCGGCGCTGTCCGCTTATGGACGGGAGTTTTTGTCCTACACCCGCGGCAAAGGGGTGCTCAGCCTGCGGTTTGACGGCTATGAGCCGTGCAGCCATCAGGAGCAGGTCGCACAGGAAATCGGCTATGACCGCCAGCGGGATCTGGAAAATCCTTCCTGCTCGGTCTTTTGCTCACATGGAGCTGGCTTCCCGGTTCCGTGGGACGAGGTGCCAAACTACATCCATTGTAAATAAGCGCATAAAAAAATCGGAACCAATCTTGGTTCCGATTTTTGTTTTGCAAGAAAAGCTAGTCATGCAGCTGCATGGGCAGACCAACCAGTTCTTCCCAGCTCTGACGCAGAGGCTCCGAAAGGGCATGGCCGATTTTGGAGATAAAAATCAGGCGGGAGGAGGAGTGCGGCACGCAGGGAGAAAGTGTGATTTTGGAGCCGACGACATCGATTTGATTCCAGCCGTCCTCCAACAGGCAGAAGCCCTTGATGCGGTAGGTTCTGTCCAGAAAACGGGAGATGAATTCCACAACCTTCTGACGCTCCATCCGGCAGGGACAGTTGAGCACGATGGAGTCCGGGTTGAGCGCAGAGCCGGTGGAATCGAGCGGCTGGGTTGTGTGGGACATCAAATCGTGGTCGAGCAGCTCCAGACCGAAGCCGCCGTAGGAGCAGCTGGAAATCTCGCAGTCCGGATTGATGCGGCGAATCTGCGCCTTGAGCACGGTCAACAGCTCAGGAGCCACCAGGTCTGCCTTGTTGATGACTGCCAGATGACAGTGGGAAAGCTGGTGCTTCACCATCTCCACATCGCCAATCTGCTCCATGAAGTTGTCAGCATCGACCAGACAGATGATGCCCTTTTTGTCATAGGCAGCCATGCACGCGGAATTCTGTTCGCGGTCGAGCATCTGCTCGATGCGCAGCGGGTCGGACAGTCCGGAAATCTCAACCAAAACCAGCTCGGGCTGACAATCGCTCATAAATTGCAGCGCCTGCGGCAGGGCTTCTTCTTCGCAGATGCACTGGAGGGAGCCGTTGTCCAGACACTCAATCGAGATATCGTCGCTTTCTTTGATATAGGCGGCAGGCTCGGTGAAGATGACGCCAATCTTTTTTTCAGGATATTTTTTCAGGATGCCCAGCAGTGCGGTTGTTTTGCCCGAACCTACAAAGCCGGACAGTGCATACAGAGGGATGGGAGCATGGGACATAGGAATACCTC
>URFD01000018.1 GCA_900547015.1 uncultured Oscillospiraceae bacterium
AAGGAAGGTTATCCCATGAGTATCAATCACCCTTACCTCAAGCGGGTTTATCAGCAGGTCTGCGCACGCGACCCTGAACAGCCCGAATTTTTAAATGCTGTGATGGAGGTTCTCAGCACCCTCGAACCGGTTTTGGAAAAACACCCGGAGTATGAAGCTGCCGGACTGATGGAGCGTCTGGTCGAGCCGGAGCGAATGATTCAGTTCCGGGTTGCGTGGCAGGACGACCAAGGACACACCCAGGTCAACCGCGGCTACCGCGTCCAGTACAATTCCGCCATCGGCCCCTATAAGGGAGGGCTGCGCTTTCATCCCAGCGTCAACCTCTCCATTGTCAAATTTCTTGCCTTTGAGCAGATTTTCAAAAACAGTCTGACCGGACTTCCGATGGGCGGCGGCAAGGGCGGCGCGGACTTTGACCCCAAAGGAAAATCCGATGCCGAAATCATGCGCTTCTGCCAAAGCTTTATGACCGAACTTTCCCGCTACATCGGTGCTGACACCGACGTTCCTGCCGGAGACATCGGCGTGGGTGCCCGCGAAATCGGCTATCTCTTTGGACAATACAAACGGATGCAGGGAGAATTTTCCGGCATCCTGACCGGAAAGGGTCTGACCTATGGCGGTTCTCTCGTTCGCACACAGGCCACCGGCTACGGCCTGCTCTACTTTGTCGAAGAGCTGCTGCGGGTGATGGCAAACGACAGCCCCAAAGGCAAGGTGACCGTCATCTCCGGCTCGGGCAACGTCGCAGTCTATGCCGCCGAAAAAGCGTTGGAGATGGGCGCGAAGGTTGTCGCCATGTCCGACTCCAACGGCTGTGTCTATGACCCGAACGGCATCCGTCTGGAGGTCATCAAGCAGATTAAGGAAGGCCGCCGCGGTCGGATTCAGGAATATCTGGAGGCTGTCCCAAATGCGGTGTTCTATGACAACTGCCGTGATATCTGGAAGATTCCGTGCGAAATCGCACTGCCCTGCGCCACCCAGAACGAACTGCTTTTGGAGGATGCACAGGCGCTGATTGCCAACGGTGTCAAGCTGGTTGCCGAAGGTGCGAATATGCCTTGTTCGCTGGATGCGGTTTCCGCCTTGCAGGCTGCCGGTGTTCTGTATGCACCCGGCAAGGCTGCCAATGCCGGAGGAGTGGCAACCAGCGGTCTGGAAATGTGCCAGAACGCCATGAAATATTCTTGGAGTGCCTCTGAGGTTGACGAAAAGCTGCACGGCATCATGGTGGGAATCTTCCATGATACCTACCATGCCGCACAGGAGTACGGGATGGAGGGCAACCTGCTGGCAGGCGCCAATATTGCCGGCTTCCTGAAGGTCGCACAGGCGATGATGGCACAGGGAATTTTCTAACAATTTTTTCTGCTACAACAAAACGAGCGGATTTTCTGCACACGACCATGGTGCAGAAAATCCGCTCGTTTCTTTCTTCTTCCGTTTTTTAAAAGCTTATTCTTTCAGCCCTGTCTGACCCGGCAGCTGGTCCTTGAGGAAATCTCCGCGCGATGGCAGAGTCTTTGCCAGATAGTGGTGTTCCTCCTCCAGCGTTCCTTCCTCATACGGACAAACCTCCGAAAGAACCGAGCCCTTGGTCAGCTTCATGACCTGTACACCCTGCTGGTCCTTGGTTGCCTTGACCTGCAAAAGACCGGTCGGCAGCAGCAGCACCCGTCCGTTGCTGGCAGTCAGCATCACCTGTGTATCCTCGCGCAGGCAGAGGATGGCTGCTGTTTTTTCCTTGGTATTGAAAGCATTCACCAGTTTTTTGCGGTTGGTCTTGGTCTCGTAGGCGCTCAGGCTGACCTTTGCCACCTTGCCGTTTTCAAAGCAGAAGAGCATATATCCCTGAAAATCGGAGGTCACCGCCATATACAGAACCGTTTCGCCCTCATCCATTCCCAGCTTGGCAGGGATGAAGTCGCCCAAAACACTGGCTTTGGTGTCCTCAAACTCGCTGGCACGGGACTTGTAGACCTGTCCGCGGTCGGTGAAAAACAGTAGGTTGTCCGTATTGCTGCCCTCGATATGCTGGAGGATTTCGTCCCCCTCCTTGAGGTAATGCTCGCTGGACATCCGATAGGACTGCGGTGTGATTTTTTTGAAATATCCCTCTTTGCTGAAAAACAGGTTGACCGGATAATTTTCAACGGTCGTTTCCTCGGTAAAGGGCTGAATGTCCTCGTGCATGAGCAGCAGACTGCGCCGAGGCTGTGCATAATTTTTAATAACATTTTTCAGCTCGGAAATAATGATGCGGTTGATCTTCTTTGCATCGTCCAAAATCGACTGCATCTCGTCGATTTCCTCCTGAAGCTGTCCAACCTCCTGGGTACGCTTGAGGATGTACTCCCGGTTAATGTGGCGCAGCTTGATTTCCGCGACATACTCCGACTGAATCTCGTCGATGCCAAAGGCAATCATCAGGTTGGGGACAACCTCCTCCTCCGATTCGGTCTCCCGGATGATGCGGATTGCCTTGTCAATATCCAGCAGGATTTTTTGCAGGCCCTGCAACAAGTGCAGCTTTTCCTTCTTGCGGTTCAAATCAAAGTAGACCCGGCGCTTGACGCACAGTCTGCGGAAGGCAATCCACTCCTCCAGCAGCTCTCGCACCCCCAACACCCTTGGGCTTCCGCCAATCAGGACATTGAAGTTGCAGGAAAAGCTGTCCTCCAACGGGGTGAAGCGGTAGAGCTTCTGCATCACCGCTTCCGGGTCGGCTCCACGCTTGAGGTCGATTGCCAGCTTCAGACCCGACAGGTCGGTTTCGTCCCTCATGTCCGAGATTTCCCGAACCTTGTTGGACTTAATCAAATCCACCACCTTGTCGATGATGGCTTCGGTTGTGGTGGTCGGCGGAATCTCGGTGATTTCGATGCAGTTGCAGCTTCGGTCATAATTCCATCTTGCACGCACCTTAAAGGAGCCTCTGCCGGTTCGATAGATTTTATCCATCTCCGCCGGGTTGTAAATAATCTGTCCGCCGCCCGGAAAATCGGGAGCAGTCAGGGTCAGCGCAAGCTCATGGTTCGGGTTGCGAATCAGCTCGATGGTGGTGTTGCAGACCTCCTCGAGGTTGAACGGACAGATGGAGGACGCCATTCCGACTGCGATGCCGGTGTTAGCATTGACCAGCACCGAAGGGAAGGTCACCGGCAGCAGGGTCGGCTCCTTGAGCTTGTTGTCATAGTTGTCCACAAAGTCCACAGTTTCCTTGTCGATATCCCGAAACAGCTCCTGACAGATTGGGTCGAGCTTGACCTCGGTGTATCGGGAGGCAGCAAATGCCATATCTCGGGAATAGGCCTTGCCGAAGTTTCCTTTGGAATCGACATACGGGTGCAGCAGTGCCTCGTTGCCCCGCGACAGTCGAACCATCGTTTCGTAGATTGCCATATCTCCGTGCGGGTTGAGCTTCATGGTGGAGCCCACCACATTGGCAGACTTGGTTCGCGCACCGGTCAGCAGACCCATCTTGTACATGGTGTACAGCAGCTTGCGGTGGGAGGGCTTGAAACCGTCAATCTCCGGAATCGCGCGCGATACGATGACGCTCATCGCATAGGGCATATAGTTTTTTTCCAGGGTATCGGTAATCTTCTGGTTGACTACCTCGCCTGCCCGCTCAATATAAGCCTTGGTCCCGGACCCGCGGGCGGCGCTTTCGGTCTTTTTCTTTCGTGCCATTTTTTAACATCCTTTAAAAAAGCAATCCTGTTGGTGGGCTCTGCCTCTGCGGACAGAGCGAACAGGAATCGATTGGTTTCATCTATCGCTTATGAAATATCCAGATCATCCAGATACAGGTGTCCGTTTTCTGCAATATAGCTCTTTCGTCCATCCAGATTATCTCCCAGCAGCAGAGCAAACATCTCTTCGGTCGCCGCCGCATCCTCCGGGGAAACCTTGATCAGCCTTCTGGTCTTGGGGTTCATGGTGGTCAGCCACATCATGTCCGGTTCGTTCTCGCCCAATCCTTTGGAGCGCTGGACATCCACCTTCTTCCCTTCCAGCTTTTGCAGAATTTCTGTCTTTTCCGCATCAGAGTAGGCAAAATAGGTTTCGTCCTTGCAGCGGATTTCGAACAGAGGAGATTCCGCAATATAGACATAGCCCTGTTCAATCAGGGTCGGGGTCAAGCGGTACAGCATGGTCAGAATCAGGGTGCGAATCTGGAAGCCGTCCACATCGGCATCGGTACAGATGACGACCTTGTTCCAGCGAAGTCCATCCAGATGGAAGGTAGACAGCTCCTTGTTCGCCTTGGAGCTGACCTCCACTCCGCAGCCCAGCACCTTAATCAAATCGGTGATAATATCGTTTTTAAAAATCTTGTCGTAGCCCGCCTTCAGGCAGTTGAGGATTTTACCGCGCAGCGGAATGATGGCTTGGAACTGCGCATCTCGGCCCAGCTTACAGGAGCCCAGCGCCGAGTCACCCTCCACGATGTACAGCTCACGCTCGTTGACATCCTTCGAGCGGCAGTCCACAAACTTCTCGACCCGGTTAGCAAGGTCGATTGAGCCTGCCAGCTTCTTCTTGAGGTTCAGTCTGGTCTTTTCTGCATTCTCGCGGCTTCGCTTGTTGACCAGCACCTGCTCTGCAATCTTAACTGCCTCGTCCGGGTTTTCAATAAAATAAATTTCCAGCTGACGCTTGAGGAAATCGTTCATCGCCTCATAGATAAACTTGTTGGTGATGGCTTTTTTGGTCTGGTTCTCATAAGAGGTCTGGGTCGAAAAGGAAGAGGACACCAGCACCAGACAATCCTCCACATCCTGGAAGGTAATCTTGCTCTCGTTTTTGAGGTACTTGCCGCTCTGCTTGAGATAGGCGTCAATCTTCGAGACGAACGCCTGCTTCACTGCCTTCTCCGGGGAGCCTCCGTATTCCAGATGGGAGGAGTTGTGGTAGTATTCCAGAAACTTCACCCGATTGGAAAAGCAGAACGCCACCGAGAGCTTCACCTTGTACTCGTCCTTGTCTGCGCGGTCGCGTCCGCGCTGTTCGGTTTCCCAGTACTGGATGGTGGTCAGATTGCTTTCTCCCACGATTTCTCCAACATAGTCGGTGATGCCGTTTTCATAGAAGAAGGTCTCCTCGGTAAAGCTGCCGTCCTCCTGTTCGATTCTCAGCAGAAAGCTCAGACCGCGGTTGACCACCGCCTGCTTTTTGAGGACATCCCGGAAGAAATCCGCCGGAATATCAATATCGGTAAAGACCTCCAAATCGGGCTTCCAGCGCTGACGGCTTCCGGTCTGCTTTTTGGTGGTCGGGGTCTTTTTGAGCCCTCCGATATTTTCCCCCTTTTCAAAGTGCAGGTCGTACTGAAAGCCGTCCCGAAAAATCTGGGCATCAAAATATTCGGAGGAATACTGCGTTGCACAGGAGCCCAAGCCGTTGAGTCCCAGCGAGAACTCATAGCTTTCTCCCTGATTGGTGTTGTATTTTCCGCCCGCATACAGCTCGCAGAAAACCAGCTCCCAGTTATAGCGCTCCTCCTTGGGGTTGTAATCGACCGGGATTCCCCGTCCGAAGTCCTGTATTTCAATCGAATGGTCTCGGTAGGAGGTCAGGATGATTCGGCTGCCAAAGCCCTCTCTGGCCTCATCGATTGAGTTGGAGAGAATTTCAAAAACAGAATGTTCGCACCCCTCCAGTCCATCAGAGCCGAAGATGACCCCCGGACGCTTTCTGACTCGGTCTGCGCCCTTCAGAGAGGAAATACTCTCGTTTCCATATCCTTGATTTTTCTTTGCTGTCATAGCAACCTCCTCAGTCCGATTCCTGGCCGGACACTCTGTCCAGCCACATACAAGCTTATCATATCACATTTGCCATTCGTTTGACAAGTTATGCGCGTGCCGAACGCTTTGCAAAGAAAAGGAGCTCCGTTTTGGGAGCTCCTTGCCTGTTACACCACCCAGGTGCTTTCTCGTTCATCCTTTTTCGGTCGGACCATCAGCTCATACAGCGCCTGTCTGGTCTGCTTTCCTTCGTACAAAACCTGATAGGTCTGCGATGTGATGGGCATATCCACCTTCATCTTCTGAGCCAGCTGATAAGCCGCCTTGGTGCAGGAATATCCTTCCACCACCATGCCCACCTGCTCGAGCGCTTCCTGAACCGGAACACCCTGTCCGACCAGAACCCCGAAGCGGCGGTTTCTGGAATGGCGGCTGGTGCAGGTTACAATCAGGTCGCCGATGCCGGACAGCCCTGCAAAGGTTTCCTGATGTCCGCCCATCGCTACCCCCAGTCGGGCAATCTCGGTGATGCCGCGGGTCATCAGGGCAGCCTTCGCATTATCTCCCAAGCCGACTCCGTCCGCAATTCCCGCTGCAACGGCGATGATATTTTTCAGCGCACCGCCCAGCTCGACCCCGATGATGTCGTCATTGACATAAACGCGGAAATACGGGTTCATCAGCCAATCCTGTACCTGAATGGCAGCGTTGCGGTCCTTGGATGCCGCCACCACTGTGGTCGCTTCTCCGCGGCAGACCTCCTCTGCATGGGAGGGGCCGGACAGAATGACATTGGAATTTCCGGGTATTTCCTGGGAAATAACGGTGGAAAAATCATAGAAGGTTTCCTGCTCCAATCCCTTTGCCACGCAAACAACGATTGCGCCATCGCAGAGGAAGGGACGCAGCTTTGCTGCGGTTTGCCGAACCGCAAAGGAAGGAACTGCCATAATCACAAGGTCGCTGTTCGCCGCATTCTCTATCGAGCCGGTGAAGGCAATCTCCTGCGGCAGCTCGACCCCGGGCAGCAGCCGCTCCTGTCGATGCGTCTGCTGCAAAGCCTGTGCTTCCTCCTCGCGATGGGACCAAACGGTCACCTCATGTCCGCAACGGGAACACATCAAAGCCAGAGACAGGCCAAAGCTGCCTGCACCCAAAACCAGTACTCTTGCCATATGTCGATTCCTCTCTTTCCACTCAAATCGAAAATGACCTACAGGTCCTTTTTTACCCAAATTACCTCTTCGGTTGCCTCCACCGCTTCAAAGCCGCTTTTGAGGAACAGCGCCACGCTGGGATTATCCGCCGCAATACTGTCATAAAGCGTTTTGATACCAGCGCTGCGGCAACGCTCGCACAACAGCTGCAAACCCTGTCTGCCGTAGCCTCTGCCGCGGTATCGACTATGAACAATCACGTCCGCAATCCAGCGGTTGGTATCTGTGTCCAGATGGCAGGCTGCCTCGCCGACAAAGGCTTTTTCCTGCGGACTGTACAGATAGGCATAGAATCTCCCGTCGGTCACATCGGAGACCCAGCGGCGGTACCAGTCCTGCCAACGCTCTTTTGGGAAATCCACCGTTCCTCCCCAGCGTGCATTATAGGACATTGTCTGTGGGTCTGCAAGCAAATTCTGTCGAAACTCCATCTCATCCAAAGATGGGATATGCCATTCCAGCATCAGTTTTTTTCTTCCTTTCTGCTTTCCGGCTGGGTCACCGGCTTCTTGTCCCCGATTCGCTTCTCGGTTCCGTTGAGCAGTCGGTGGATATTGTCCTTGTGCTTATAGATGACAATTACCGAAAACAGCGCCGCGAACAGAACATCGAACAGCGCCGGCTTGCGGAGACACAGGTCCACCACCAGCGTAATCACAGGATAGAGCAGCGCCCCTGTAATCGAAATCAGCGATACAATTTTTGTGATAAACAGGATGGGCAGAAAGATAATCAACAAAATAAAGAAGACCAGCGGATTGACCACCAGAATGATTCCCAGCGAGGTCAGCACGCCTTTGCCGCCCTTGAATCCAAAATAAACAGGATACAGATGGCCCAGCAGGGCAAAGAATCCTGCCACATAGCCCGCATCAAAGGCTGTGATTCCCATGGTCAAAAAAATCCAGCGGCCAATCACCACCGCCAGCACCCCTTTTAAGAAGTCGCCCAGCAGTGTGAAGAAGGCAGGCAGCTTGCCGTATGTCCTGAGGATATTGGTCATTCCCGCATTTTTGCTCCCGTATTTTCTAACATCATCGTGTGCATACACCTTGGAAACGATGATCGCAAAGCTGATACTGCCCAGCAGATAAGCAATCAACGCTGTGATTGCGGTCGCCCCGATTGTGGGCATGAGATTGTTTTGTGTCATAATACGATTCCTCCTATCGCTATTATTGTATCAACTGTTTCACAGTTTTTCAACCCCTTTCTCCTTTTTTATGGAAAAGGCAAGAAAAAGCAGGAGCCTTTCGGAAGAAAAGCTCCTGCTTTTTTACAGGCTCATCTTTATTTTTTATCGCCCTTTTCCCGAACCAGCATCCGAATCGGGGTTCCTTCAAATCCGAAATTCTCTCGAATCTGATTTTCCAGATAGCGCTGATAGGAAAAATGGAACAGCTCGGAGCGGTTGACAAAGCAGGCAAATGTTGGGGGTCTTGTGGAAACCTGAGTCATATAGTAAATCTTCAGGCGCTTGCCCTTGTCAGACGGCGGCTGAACCCTTGCGGTGGCGTAGTTGAGCATATCGTTGAGCATACCGGTCGAGATGCGGCGTGCGTTCTGCTCGTCCACCTTGCGAATCAGCTCGTACAGCTTTTCCACGCGCTGGCCGGTCATCGCCGAGATAAAGACCATCGGTGCATACGGCATGAAGCTGAAGTCAATATCCAGCTGCTTCTTCATCTCCTGCATGGTTCGGTCGTTTTTATCCTCAACCGCATCCCACTTGTTGATTGCGATGATGCACGCCTTGCCCTGCTCGTGTGCATAACCGGCAATCTTGGAGTCCTGCTCGCTGAAGCCCTTGGTAGCATCGATCATGATGATGCAGACATTCGAGCGGTCCACCGCCATATAGGCGCGCAGAACGCTGTATTTTTCGATGCTCTCCTCCACCTTGCTCTTGCGGCGGATGCCGGCGGTATCGATAAATACAAATTTTCCGTACTGATTTTCGATGACGGTATCGGTGGCATCTCGGGTTGTGCCTGCAATATCCGAAACGATGACCGCCTCTCTGCCGGCAATTCGGTTGACCAGAGAGGATTTTCCTGCGTTCGGGCGGCCGACGATTGCCACTGTGATAGCATCGTCCCCGTAATCCTCTTCCTCGTCAAAGTTCAGATACTCATAAACGGCATCCAGCAGGTCGCCGGTTCCATGTCCGTGTACCGAGGACACCGCAATCGGCTCGCCCAGACCCAGATTGTAAAATTCATAAAATTCCGCAGGAGGCTCGCCTACACCGTCGCACTTGTTGACGCACAGCACGATTGGCTTTCCGCTCTTCTGGAGCATCGCTGCAACCTCTTCGTCGGTCGCAGTAATGCCGGACTTCATATCCACCACCAGAATGGTCACCGCAGCGCTGTCGATTGCCAGCTGTGCCTGACGGCGCATCTGAGAGAGGATGATGTCATCGGAATAAGGCTCGATACCGCCGGTATCGACAAGCATAATCTCATGGTTGCGCCACTCACAGGCGGCATAAATGCGGTCACGGGTCACTCCCGGTGTGTCTTCCACAATCGAGAGGCGCTGACCGATCAGCTTGTTGAACAGGGTGGATTTGCCGACATTCGGCCGTCCCACCACAGCAACGACTGGTCTTACTGCCATATTCTAACCTCGCTTTCTAAAATAGATCCGTTTTCTTGTGTTTGCAAATCAGATTCTGTGGTGCCGGCGCTACAGGCCCAGCATCCGATTAAGCAGCTCAAAGCCGTCGTTTTCCACCGGTGTCACCGGTACGCCCAGCTGCTCCTGCACCTGCTCCAGCGTCACATCGTCCAAGAATTTATCCTGCTCATGGCGCAGCATATTGGCCGGAATCAACAGCTCTTCCCCAAGCTCCACCCCGTCCAGCTGGGCCAACAGGTCCCGTCCGGTCACCAATCCCGCAACGGTAATACTGTGCCCAAAAAAGTCGTTGACAATCTTTTTCACCCGAACCTCTACATCGGGGTATCGCTCGCCGACCTCCTTGGCAAATCGCTCCATCATCGGGAATGCCAGCTCTCCGGTCACCAGAGTCACCGTTCTGGCAGCAGGCAGCTCCTCCTGCTCCTCCAATGCTTTTTGAAAATCGTGCTGCATCAGGGTCATCATGCCGACGCCGTTTTCCAGCTGAGCAAAGTCCTCATAGAACGCATACTCCGGAAAATCCAGCCCTGCCAGAATATAAAATTCATCGGAGGGATATGCCATGCGAGTGCCGTACTGCTCGACAAAATAGTCTCCCCAGCGCTCCAGCACCGAGACGACCTGCCTTGCCTCCTCCGGAAAAAATCCCCGCAGCGGCTCCAGCCCTTCGCGGTATCGGGTCAGACCGACCGGCACTGCCGCGATGCTCTGGATATTGGGGCCCAGCTTTGCCAGCTCGGACATACTGTATTCCAGCTCCTGCCCGTCATTGTACCCCGGACAAAGCACCATCTGGGTGTTGACCTTGATTCCGCCTTCGGTGAGCATCCGGATAAAATCCAGCGCCTTGCCCGCAAAGGGATTTTTCATCATCTTCACCCGCAGCTCCGGGTTCATCGTATGCACCGAGATGTTGATTGGGCTGATGTGCATCTTGATGATTCGATGAATATCGCTTTCCTTGAGGTTGGTCAGCGTGGTATAGTTGCCGAACAAAAAGGACATCCGCGTATCGTCGTCCTTAAAATAAAGGCTCTGGCGCAGCCCCGGCGGGGTCTGGTCCACAAAGCAGAAGATGCACTTGTTTTTGCAGCCCATCTGACGGTCCATCAGGTAGGTTTCAAACTCCAATCCGAGGTCGTCATATTCGTCTTTTTCCACCAGAACAGTGCGAAGCTTTTTCTGCTCATCACACAGCAGGATTTCCAGCGTTTCATCGGTCATATAAAACCGGTAATCCAGCACATCGGTAATCGCATTTCCGTTGATACTGATGAGAGTATCCCCTTTGTGGATGCGTGCGCGTCTGGCTGGGCTGCCCGGCCAAACGCCTGTGATTTTTACTGCCATACTTTCGCTCCTGTCCTTTCTGTTTCCCGGCATCTGCGGCTCTGGTTTTCCGCATAAAAAAACGGGCAGGAAGGGAAAAGCTTTCCCCTCTGCCCTTCTTTTTCGGTAAGCTGCTCTCAAAAAAGATTACTTGTCTTTTTTGATTACTTCTCTGCCTTTGTAGTAACCGCAGTTGCCGCATACTTTGTGAGGAGCTTTCAGCTCGCCGCACTGTGGGCAAACGGAAAATGCTGGGGTGTCGAGTTTCCATACGTTAGAACGTCTTTTATCTCTGCGTGCTCTGGATACTTTTCTCTTCGGTACTGCCATTTTTGTGCATCTCCTTAAAATCGTAATATGAAAATCATGAAAAAATTAGATTGTCCGAAATGTCCCGGTTATTCTTCGTCCGGCCATTCCAGATTGTCAAACGCCTTGACGCGGCGCACCTCCCACTGAGGCTGTTTGCAGCCGCACTCCTGCTGATTCAGGTTGCAGCCACACATCGGGCACAGTCCTTTGCAGTCCTCCGAACACAGCATCCTGATTGGTAGCTCAAGAAGTATGTCGTCCTGTGCAAGGGAATCAAGGTCCAAAACGCCGTCCTCGCAGACGATGTAATCATCGTCCTGCTCCTGATTGAGCTTGCGAACCACCGTGTGGAAAAATTCCTGGTGCTTGTTCTGCTCGACCGGCTCGAGGCATCTGGCACAACTGGAGGAAAGAACATAGTCCGCATCATAGCGCACCGTCACGATGCCTGCGCGGTTCTGCGCCTCACCCTTGATTGTGACCGGTGTTTGAAACGGGTGGTCACCCCACTGTTCCACGTCGCTCAGATCCAACTCCAACGCAAACGGGAGAGTCTGCTCCTCGGCATCGAACAATTTTTTCAGGTCAAGCTGCATGATAACTTCCTTTCCTCTTTTAAATGGTATTCCCATTTCTCCGCAGCAGCGTTGCTTCGGGCCTGCTGCAGCACAAATTGACCCCGCCTGCTCCGCCAGAAGCCGGCCTTTCCGGGACAGACTTATCCCTCCGAATCAATCCGTAACGAATTTATTATAGTATCTTGCTCCTTTTTTGTCAACAGCAAATCGGGATTTTTTCGCCTGTTTATGGCACTTTTCAGCGGGTTTGACAAGGGGGAGGATTTTTCCTCCCCTTTTCTGGAAATCTTTTATAGCATCCTTCCCGCCCACAGCGGCATCGTCTGAAAAATCAGCAGCACCACAAGAAAAAAGTTATAGCTGACCCGAAAGACATACGGGTGCTTGCGGCTGTTTTTCTGCTGGACGGCGATGGTCTGGCAGGTGTTTTTCCAGTTTGGCGACAGCTTGAGCGACAGCCAGCAGCCTGCGATTCCCACCGCAAGCAGGAGCAGGATTGCAGGCGCCGAAAGTGCCGCAGCGGCATCTGCGGAATAGACCGCGAGCCGCGGCGCCGTCAAAAAAGAGATGTGAAAGACCGCCGTCATCACAAGGCAGCCGGTCACCTGATAAATCATAGCCGCACACAATCCCAGCAAGAGGGCTCCAGGCCACTCCGGAACTGAGCTGAGCATCATGGTCAGCAGCCCTGACCCCAGCACCGCCGGAAGGATTCCGTAACGGCTCCACTCATCATACAGGCATCGGCGGAACGCCAGCTCCATGACAAACCCGGTCACTGCCGCTACCAGCAGCTCCTTGCCAAAGCCGGCATCCGTCGCGATTGGATTTGCCAGCCCCGTCCAGCGGACAAGCTGCTGACAGCACTGCTGTCCCACCAAGCCGATTGCACTGCCCGACACTGCCAGCAGCAAAATCTGGGCAAGCTTTTTCAGGTTGAGTTTGGTGGAAAATCCTCCGCCCAAAAATGGCAGCTCCTTTTTCTTGATCCAGAAAACCGAAGCAATCACCAACAGCGGCAGGGTCAGCAAATCCAGCACACAGATGATGCACAGCACCGAGAACAGATAATCGGTCTGGTCTGCCTGCGCGGCTCTGCCGGAAAACGATTGATTCATCTTGTCCCTTCTTCCCTCATTTGATACAAAGACTGCCTCCCCGCTTTCCAGCAGGGAGGCAGTCCAACGCCTTAAACTTAGTCTCTGAAGTAATCAACTGCTCCGGCAAACATATCCTGGTTCTTGTTGCCATCCACATTGATGTAGAGGTCTCTGGTGTAGCGCTCCGAGTGAGCCATCTTACCAAATACTCTGCCATCCGGAGAGGTGATACCCTCGATTGCATCGACCGAGCCGTTTGGATTGAAGTGGTAATCCATCGTTGGGTTGCCTTCCAAATCGACATACTGGGTTGCAATCTGTCCGTTTGCAGCCATCTTGTCCAGAAGCTCGCGGCTTGCAACAAAGCGGCCTTCTCCGTGGGAGATTGCGATGGTGTGCAGGTCACCCACCTTGGTGTGCATCAGCCAAGGAGACTTGTTGGATGCAACACGGGTGCGGCTCAGACCGGACTGATGGCGGTTGATCAGGTTGTAGGTCAGGGTCGGGCAGGTATCATCGGTTGTGATGATTTCGCCGTATGGAACCAAGCCCAGCTTAACCAGTGCCTGGAAGCCGTTGCAGATACCGCACATCAAGCCGTCACGGTTCTTGAGCAGCTCCATGACTGCCTCGGTAATCTGTGGGTTGCGGAAGAAGGATGCGATGAATTTTGCAGAGCCTTCCGGTTCGTCACCGCCGGAGAAGCCGCCCGGGATTGCGATAATCTGGGTGTTTGCCAGCTTTTCCTTTACCAGCTGTACCGACTCCTGAATCTGAGCGGAGGTCTTGTTGCGGACAACGACAATATCTGCCAGAGCGCCTGCGCGTTCAAATGCACGAGCGGTGTCGTACTCGCAGTTGGTTCCCGGGAATACCGGAATCAGGACGCGAGGCTGGCTGATCTTGGTGGAAGCGTGTGCATATTCGCTGCACTCGTAGCGATAGGTTGGAACAACAATGCTTGGAGCTTTGGTAACCATCGGGTAAACCGGCTCAAGTTTTGCTTCCCAAACCTGCTGGAGATGGTCGAGGCTGACCTTTTCTCCGTTGAAGGTAACGGCATATTCCTCGGTGGTGTGGCCAATCAGCTGTGCTGTGGTATCCAGCTCCTCCGAAGCCTCGATGACAAAGCTGCCATAGCATGGCTTGATGATGTGATGCAGCTCTTTCTCTGCCGCAAAGCCGATGCGGTTGCCGAAGCTCATTTTGCAGATTGCTTCTGCCAGACCCTTATAGCCCAGAGTTGCAACTGCCTTTACCTTGCCGGAAGCAATCAGAGCTTCTACATGGTCAAATACCTTGCGGACACTCTCAAAGACCGGCAGACCGTTTTCGTCATATTCCGGCTGAATCAGGTAGACCGGATGGTTTGCTGCTTTGAACTCATTGGTCATAACATTCTGAACCTTTGCAGCGGAAACAGCGAAGGAAATCAGGGTTGGTGGAACGTGCAGATCCTCGAAGGAACCGGACATCGAGTCCTTACCGCCGATAGCAGCGCAGCCCAGCTCGAGCTGTGCCTTGAGTGCGCCCAGCAGAGCCTGGAACGGTTTGCCCCATTTTTCCGGGTCGGTTCCAATCTTCTCAAAGTATTCCTGGAAGCTCAGCCAGCATTTTTCTCTGCTGCCGCCTGCTGCGATGACCTTAGCAATCGATTCTACAACTGCCAGCATTGCGCCGCGGAATGGGTTCTTTTCCGAGATGTATGGGTTAAAGCCCCATGCCATAATCGAGCAGGTGTCAGTCTCTCCGTGTCTCATCGGAATCTTAGCAACCATTGCCTGTGCCGGGGTCAGCTGATATTTGCCGCCGTATGGCATGACAACGGTGTTTGCACCGACGGTGGAGTCAAAGCGGTCGGACAGACCCTTCTGGGAGCATACGTTCAGGTCGCCCATCACTGTTTCCAGCTTCTCCTGCATCGACATACCATGGTATTTGCAGTGTGCGCAGGTCTCTGCCTCCGGAGCAGAAACGATAACCTTGGTGTATTTTTCAGCGCCGTTGGAGTTGAGGAACTCTCTGGACAGGTCTACAATCTTCTTCTCTCTCCAGAACATCACCAGTCTTGGAGACTCGGTTACCTCTGCAACAACAGTTGCACGCAGGTTCTCGCGGTCAGCCGCAGCCATGAAGCGCTCTACGTCCTCTTTGGCAACAACGACTGCCATTCTTTCCTGCGACTCGCTGATTGCAAGCTCGGTGCCGTCCAGACCGTCATATTTCTTTGGAACCAAATCCAGATTGATTTTCAGTCCGTCAGCCAGCTCGCCGATTGCAACAGAAACGCCGCCTGCACCAAAGTCGTTGCAGCGTTTGATCATGCGGGTTACCTCGCCGTCGCGGAACAGACGCTGAATCTTTCTTTCTTCCGGTGGGTTGCCCTTCTGAACCTCAGCGCCGCAGCTGGAGAGGGACTCTACATTGTGGGACTTGGAGGAGCCGGTAGCGCCGCCACAGCCGTCACGGCCGGTTTTTCCGCCGAGCAGGATGACAACATCGCCCGGTGCCGGTTCTTCACGAACCACATTTGCGGCCGGAACTGCGCCGACAACTGCGCCGACCTCCATGCGTTTTGCTACATAGCCCGGATGATACAGCTCATTGACCTGACCGGTTGCCAGACCAATCTGGTTGCCGTAGGAGCTGTAGCCAGCTGCTGCGGTGGTAACAATCTTCTTCTGCGGCAGCTTGCCCTTGATGGTATCCTCAAATGGGGTCAGCGGGTTGCCTGCACCGGTAACGCGCATTGCCTGATAAACATAAGCACGGCCGGACAGCGGGTCACGGATTGCGCCGCCCAGACAGGTTGCAGCACCGCCGAACGGTTCGATTTCGGTTGGATGGTTGTGTGTCTCGTTTTTAAACTGAAGCAGCCAGTCCTGCTCCTCGCCGTCTACATCGACCTTGATTTTGACCGAGCAGGCGTTGATTTCCTCAGACTCGTCCAGCGAGTTGAGCAGTCCCTGTTTCTTGAGGGCCTTTGCGCCGATGGTTGCCAGATCCATCAGGGTCATCGGCTTGTTTTTGCCGGCATGAACGGTCTGTCTGAGCTGGAGATACTCGTTGTAAGCATCCCGGATATAATCGCTTTCGATCTGAACATCCTCGATGTGGGTCGAGAAGGTGGTGTGACGGCAGTGGTCAGACCAGTAGGTGTCGATCATGCGTATTTCGGTGATGGTAGGGGTGCGCTGTTCGGTTTCTTTAAAATATTTCTGGCAGAAGGTGATGTCTCCCAGATCCATTGCCAGACCATACTGGTTGATAAAGTCCTGCAGGCCCTGCTCGTCCAGCTCACAGAAGCCGTCCAGCACTGCTACATCAGCAGGAACATCGAATGGGGTATGCAGGGTCTGTACCGGTTCCAGAGATGCCTCCATCGACTCTACAGGGTTGATGAGGTCTGCCTTGATGCGGGCAAGCTCCTCGTCGGACACGCCGCCGATGACATAAACCTTTGCGGAAGCAACGGTCGGACGCTCATGCTGGGTTGCCAGCTGGATGCACTGTGCCGCAGAATCTGCACGCTGGTCAAACTGTCCCGGCAGGAACTGTACTGCAAACAGCTTCTCCCCCTGTGTAAACTCAGGCAGGCTGTCATAGACATTGTCTACCTGTGGCTCAGAGAAGATGGTATTTTTTGCAAGCTCAAAATCCTCTGCTGAAATATCCTCTACATCATAGCGATTCAGGATTCGCACCGAAGACGCGGAGTGGATACCCAAAGAACTGTGGATATCCGCAAGAACGCCCTGTGCCTCAACAGCATACGGAGCCTTCTTCTCGACATATACTCTGTAAACTGACATACTTCACACACTCCTAAAAGTTTTATACTTCTCTCTTTTTATCTTCTCCCTTGGCAAACGGCTGTTCACCAAAGGGTGTTTGACTTCATTATACCATAATCCGACGCCGGGTAACAGGATGATATTGTCCAAAGGGATGAAAAAATTCCTTCTCTTTCCTGCCGAAGTTTGCTAATATTGAACAGAAAACTTCTGTCGGGCTAGAGATTCGTCCAGCTGCTGCCGTGTGGTCTGCAAGGAATCCACCTGAATCCACAGCGTTCCCTGCCGCACCGTCTGCAACAGCTGCTGCACCTGTTCTTCCTCTCCCTGCACCACCAGCTCCACCGAGCCGTCATCCCGATTTCTGACCCAGCCGTCCAAACCCAGTGCATTGGCCGCGCGCAGGACATAGTAGCGAAATCCCACTCCCTGCACCCGGCCGCAGGCGATTGCATGATAATTCACCTGCATGGCAAACGCCTCCTTGATCAGCAGTCCGCATCCTCCAAAACGCCGAAGCAGTAATCGTCTTCGGCGCGGGTAATGCGGACGGTGTGAATCTGTCCGCACAGCTCCCGGGTGCTGTCCACGCACACCGGGGTATAGTTTTTGGTGTAGCCGTGCTGCATCCCGTCCAGACGCTCGGTTTCAAACAGCACGCTTTCGACACAGCCCACTTGCTGCTTGAGGAATTCCTTTCGGCTGCGCTCGGTCACCGCCGCCATCTGATGGCTGCGCTCCTCTTTTTCCTTGTTGGTCAACTGGTCCGGCATCTTGGCTGCACGGGTACCGGGACGAATCGAATAGGCAAAAACATGAACCTTGCCAAAGCCGATTTCCTCGGCGAACGCCAGTGACTCCTGAAATTCCTCCTGTGTTTCGCCGGGGAAGCCCACCATGATGTCGGTGGTGATGGATGGATTTTCAAATTTCTGACGGATGCGGTGAACCAGCTCCCGATAGAAGGCAGTGTCATAATGGCGGTTCATCCGCTTGAGGGTCGCATCACATCCGCTTTGGAGGGAAAGGTGGAACTGCGGACAGAACTTCGGCAGACTTGCCAGAATTTCCAGATTGCGGTCTGTGAGCATCAGCGGCTCCAGCGAACCCAGACGCACCCGCTCGATTCCTTCGGTGGTACAAGCCAGTGTCACGGCATCCACCAGATGGCAGCCAATGTCCTTTCCGTAGCTGGACAGGTCGATTCCGACCAGCACCACCTCGCGGTATCCCTTTGCGCTCAGGTCATACAGCTCCAGCTTGAGGTCCTCCAACGATTTGGAGCGGTTAAAGCCTCGTGCATACGGGATGATGCAGTAGGCGCAGTAATGCTCGCATCCATCCTGAATCTTGACAAAGGCGCGGGTGCGCTCCAAAAAGTTGTCGGCGTGCATCTGCTCAAAGCTTTCCTCTCTGGTGTGCGGGGTAATATGCACCACCCGCTGACCGTCGCGCAGATACTGGTTGACATATTCCAGCACCTTCTTTTTCTCGCCGGCGCCCACCAGAACATCGACCTCTTCCAGCTTGGCAGCCTCCTGCGGAAATGCCTGCGGGAAGCACCCGGTCATCGCAATCACCGCTCCGGGATTCTGCCGCTTGAGCCGGTGAATCATCTGCCGGGTCTTTTTGTCTCCAGAAGCGGTCACGGTACAGGAGTTGATGATGTAGACATCCGCTGCATCGCTGCTGTCCACAATGTCATATCCGTAGGCAGCAAATTGCTGAATCAAAATTTGTGTTTCATACTGGTTCACTTTGCATCCCAGGGTGTAAAAGGCTGCTCGCATAGTTCCTCTTTTCTCCGGTATTTCCCGGCGTCCTATCGATTCCCGAGGGCGGATTCCGGTGGTTTCCTGTTCAAAAAGCAGGAAAACCTCCTAAAACGACTGCGTTCTCTTCACGAAATTTAGCGAAAGTGCTTGATTTATTCTCAGAATCTTTACCTC
>URFD01000019.1 GCA_900547015.1 uncultured Oscillospiraceae bacterium
CCTGCACCAATTTTGATTTGTGAGTTTTGTACAGCCCATCACGCTTCAAAGTAGTCGAAGCGCTCCTCCAAAATCTGCGGCACCACCAAGGCTGCGCTCAGCTCGGTGACCTCCTTGAGGAAGGCCTCCACCTCGGTCTGCTTAAATAAAATCTTCATCTGCACCAGTGCGCCAAAATCCGATTCCTCCACCCGACAGACATACTTTGGCAGAAGGTAGTTGATTTTCCCGTAAAACGAGTAATCGAACTCCATTCCCAGCAGGACGCAGGTTGTCATCAGCTTGCGGCTGGCTGCATCCACTGCAATCTTTGCCCCGTGGGAATAGGCGCGCACCAGTCCTCCAGCACCCAGCAGGATGCCGCCGAAATACCGTGTGACCACCACCGCCACATCCACAAGCCCTTCTTTTTCCAAGCAGTCCAGCATCGGCACACCGGCAGTTCCCTGCGGTTCTCCGTCGTCCGAATAGCGCTTGACGCCGTTTTTCAGCACATAGGCATAGGTGTTGTGCGTTGCGTCCCGGTGTTGGTGCTTGATCTGAGCAATAAAATCCAGCGCCTCCTCCTCGGTTTCCACCGGTGCAATCGCGCCGATAAATCGGGACTTGCGCTCCACAAATTCATCCTCTGCCCTGTCCAGAATGGTCGTATATTCCTGCATCGTTCTTCCCTCCGCCGCACATCGATATTCTGTCCGAACCCCATATCGGGATAAAAAAGCAAAAAGGCAATGCACCAGTATCTTTCATCTGACGCATTGCCTTGCTCTGTTTGTAGTCTGAACCTATTTGGTGAGACCGAAACGTTTGTTGAAACGATCTACACGACCGCCGGTATCAACCAGTTTCTGTCTGCCTGTGAAGAAAGGATGACACTTTGAACAAATTTCAACGCGCAGATCCTTTTTTGTAGAACGAGTCTCAAATTCTGCACCACATGCACATTTGACAACTGTTGGCTCATACTTTGGATGGATTCCCTGTTTCATCTTAGCTAGTCACCTCTTTCTGAAAATCATAAGATAACAAAATACATACTACCATACTGCCGCAAAAAATGCAAGATGTTTTTTGCGGTATTTTTTTAATTTTTCCCCAGATTTTTCGCATAGCTCTGCCATATTCCGGTTTTCCCGATGCTTTCAACGGCTTATCCACAAAAATTTCATTCCACCGCTTTCGTCTGATACTTTTATTTTTGTCAGACCTCTTGACAGCAACCCGTCCCTTTGATATCCTATAAGTGTATTAATAAAACTAGTACACATAATACAGATAAAAACGAGGAGGAAACCCCATGATCAAGCTGGACCTGCAAAGCAGGGTCCCCTTATATGAACAGCTGCAAGAGCAGATCATCCGCCTCTCGCTGATGGGGGTTTTGGAGGCAAACGAGCAGTTGCCCTCGGTCCGCTCTCTGGCGCGCGAGGTCGGCGTCAATCCCAACACCGTCGCCAAGGCCTATCAGGAATTGGAGCGTCAGGGCATCATCTACACCATTTCGGGGCGCGGCAGCTTTGTCAGCCCCAATGTCCTCTCGCTGCAATCGCCCCGTCAGGCGGCGCTCGACGAGGTATTCGAAGCTCTGGACAAAGCTTTGTCCCGTGGTATTGCGCCCGAAGAGGTGCTGGAACAAGTCAAGCTCCATCTGAACAACCACAGCCAAAGGAGGGAAACTCTATGATTCAGGCAGACCAACTCACCAAGCGTTTCGACAACATCACCGCCCTCAACTCTCTGACCACCACCATCGAGGAGGGCAGCATCTACGGATTGGTCGGCTCAAACGGCGCCGGCAAATCCACCTTTCTGCGCCTGATGGCAGGCATCTACCGTCCCAGCGAGGGCAGTCTCAGCATCAACGGCCAGCCCATCTATGAAAATACCGCCATCAAACAGGACATCTTCTTCATCCCGGACGAAATCTATCAGATGCCGGGGGCTTCGATGGACTCCCTTGCCAAAATCTATTCCACCGTCTATCCCAACTGGTCCTCCCGCCGCTACACCGAGATGGTCAACCGCTTCCCCATCTCTCCCGAGCGCAGGCTGGCTGCCTGCTCCAAAGGGATGCGCCGCCAGATTGCCCTGATTCTCGCTCTGAGCTGTATGCCCAAGTACCTGCTGCTCGACGAGGCGTTCGACGGTCTGGACCCGGTCATTCGGGTGGCAGTGCGAAAAATCATCGCAGACGATATTATGCAGCGCGGCACCACCGTGCTGATTGCCTCCCACAATCTGCGGGAGCTGGAGGATTTGTGCGACCAAGTCGGACTGCTGCACGATGGCAAGATTCTGTTCCAGCGGGAGCTGAGCCAGCTGCGCAGCGGCTTTGCCAAGGTTCAGTTTGCCGCCCGCCCTCTGCCCGAGCGCTCTGTCTTTGAAGCTCTGCTGGATGTGGTGTCGCTAAAATCCAGCGGCTGCGTCGCCGAAATCATCGCGCGCGGCCACCCGGAGCAGGTTCGCAAAACGCTCCAAATCCTGAATCCTCTGCTGTGCGAAAGCGTTCCGCTGACCTTGGAGGAAATTTTTATCACAGAAATGGAGGCTGTCGGCTATGACTTCAACAACGTCCTCTTCTAGCTCTGCCCGCCGTCCGTCCGGCAGGTGGTTCGACCACCAGTTTTTCCAGCTGTATAGCACCGCCCTGCGGCAGAACCTCATCCCGATGGGGATGTACCAGATTGTCCTGCTGCTCATCACCGTGCTGCCCGATTACTCCTATGCCTCTCAGATGGACCTGAGCATCATGACCTTAGACAGCCTGCACCCGCGCGTGACCTCCTTTTCCTTCTGCGCTCTGGGCATCGTGGTGCCGGTCATGCTGGCAGCCATGCTGTTCCACTATCTGCACAACCGCCTCTCGGTGGATTTTTACCACGGGATGCCGGTCTCTCGTGACCGCCTTTTCTTCTCCCGCTACCTTGCCGGACTCACCTTTCTGCTTCCGCCTCTGCTGGTTTGCAAGGTGCTGTCCCTCTCAATCCAGCTGTTTTTCTTCCGACCTCTGATTGCCCCGACCCTTCTGCTGTTCATCCACCTGCAAGACCTGCTGTTCTGGGCAGTGCTGTACAGCGCCGTCTTTACCATCTCCTGCATGGTGGCGGTCACCTCCTCCAACGTCATCGAGAGCATCCTCTATGCCGCCGCCCTCAACGGCGCCGGCTCGGTGATTCTGCTCATGATGAGCATCTTCTATCAATCCCTCTACGGCTCCTCCTATTACAATATTTCTTTGCCTGCCAGCCTGCTTTCTCCCTATGCCATGATGGCTTACTATGCGGACCGCTGCTCCTATGTCCTGTTTCCGGACGATAACCATTGGCTGGTCGGGATGCTGATTTGGCTGGTTTTGGGCGCCGCTGCTCTGATGCTTGCGCTTCACCTCTACCGCCGCTTCCACAGCGAGTGGGCGCAGCAGTGGGGCAGACAGACCATCTTCACCCAAATCATGAAGATTCTGGCCGGAATGCTGATGATGTTTCTCATCTTTTCTCTCCACTTCTTCGACAATCAGGTGGTCAACGCTCTGGTGGGCTGTCTGGTGGGCGCTCCGCTCGGCTTCCTGCTGGTGGAGGGCGTCACCGGAAAAGGCTATACCAAGCTGCGCAGCAACGGACGCAGCATCGCGGTCCTGATGGTGCTGTGCCTGATCATTCCTGTCTTTTTTGCCACCGACGGCTTCGGTCAGGTCGAGCGGATTCCGCCCGAGGACAAGATTAAGCAGGTCTCCTTCCGCATGGCAACCGGCTCCGGACGCTATTCCTCCTACAGCTGGGTAGACTCCCACGGGAGCTGGCACGATAACTTCGCCGTCACCTCAAATTCCATGACCTCCCAGCACGCGAAGGAGCTGATTCGGGAGCTTCACCAGCACGGATTGCAGCTTCGGGATTATTCCGGTCAGACCTCCTCGACCTATGAAATCACCTATTCTCTGAAATCGGGCGGTCACCAGATCAGCCGCCGCTATCCCATCAGTGCCTCTGAGCTTCCACTGATCGAGCAAATCTTCTGCGAACCGGAGATGATTCGCAGTAACGAGCCGGTCTTTTTCTATCAGCCCGAGCTGCTCGAGCAGGTGACCCTGTACGACCACATTGGCAGCCGTATCGGAACGGTCAGCTCCGACCAATACGAAGCCCTGCTCGAAGCTCTGCGCGAGGACCTGCTGACCATGACCGCCGACCGCCTCAATGACTACTCCGCCGACCCGTTCTGCGGCTATCTCTCCTTGGATGTCAAGAACTACGACGAAAGCCTTCAGCAAAATCTTGAGCTGCGCGACCAGCTGACCAAACTGCCCTACGGCAGCTCCAACCTGATTCTGCGCTCCTCCTACCGGAACACGCTGAGCCTTTTGGAATCGTTTGGACTGAGCTTTGACCAGCCCTCTGCTCCGATTCAAGCTCTGGTCATCACCATGCCGAGGATGCAGGACCTTGATCTGGACCCTTCGCTTTCCCTGTACGGCAGTTTGGATTCCTACCCCGAGCTGCTCGAGCGCACCAATCTCCAATGGGCCATCGAGGACCCCGAGCTGATTCAGCAGATTCTGGCGGCCTCCTCTCCCAACCGCACCTCGATGAGCTGCAACCGCCTCTATCTGAAAATGGACTCCCAGCAGTCGCCGGTGCGCGGTGCGCTGTTTATCGAGAATCGCCTCCTGCTGTCGATTCTCAAGGACAGCAAGCTCCAACTGCCCTACCTGCTTTCCCCGTTTGAATACTGCAACGATGTCTACCAGCTGTTGAACCCCGACCCTTATATCGACCGCCCCTATGAGCTAAGCTCCGAGCAGGCCATGCAGATGCTCTTCGACCTTTCCGAAAATGTCAGCGTCGCAGAATTTGCCCGTCGCAACAGTCTGGACTGGTTCACCGGCAAAACCCCCGAACAGCTGGATGCGATGGAGCGCACCGCACTGTGCTCCTCGAACGGCACCCTCATCTTTTACTGCTCTCTGATGGAATACTGATTCTTTTCCTCTTTCCTTGCCAAAGCAAAAAACGGTTCGATGTTTTTCATCGAACCGTTTTTTCTGTCTTATTTTCTTTTCCTAGCTTCTGGCAGCGCCGTCTACCGAAAGGATTTCTCCGGTGATATAGCTTGCCATATCGCTTGCGAGGAAGAGGAAGGCATTGGCAACATCCTCCGGCTCACCGATTCGGCGCAGCGGGATGGTTGCAATCAGCGGCTGAATCATCTGCTCCGGCAGAGCCGCTACCATGTCGGTACGGGTGACACCCGGAGCAACGCCGTTGACACGGATATTGCTTGGGCCCAGCTCTCGTGCCAGCGAGAGGGTCATACCGTTGACCGCAAACTTGCTGGTCGGATAGCCGACACCGGATTTCTGACCCGAGATGCTGACCATCGAGCTGGTGTTCAGGATGACACCGCCGCCCTGTGTGCGCATGATTTTAACCGCAGGCTGGATGGCGTTGAACAGTGCGTTGACGTTCAGGTTCATGATGCCCGCAAAATCCTCCGGCTGATAATCCTCCAGCTTGGTGCTCTGGGAAATGCCGGCATTGTTAACTAGAATGTCCAGTCTGCCGTACTTCTCGCCGACCTTTGCGATGGCATCTGCCATCTCGTCTGCATCGGTCAGGTTCGGCCACATTCCCTCTACCACCCAATCCGGATTTTCTTCCTTCAGGGACTGGACCGCCTTGTCAACCGACTCCTCCTTCGAGCCGAACAGCACGACCTTTGCCCCGTTTTTCAGATATTTCTTGACAACGGCATAGCCGATTCCTCTGGTACCGCCGGTTACCACCGCAACCTTGTCCTGTAACAGCATAATACTGCTTCCTCCTTCAAATCAGCCCGCAGGCTTTTGTTATACTTTTAACTATATAATACACGAATACCAATTTTTCGTCAATAAGAGAAGGCACATTTTTCTGTTTTGCACAAAACCTTTCTATAAAACAGGGCAAAAAGGAAATCCCTTCTGCTATTCCACAGAAGGGATTTCTTCATCATCACGATAATCTGTATACTCAATGTCATGGGTAACCGGCGCCAACAGCACCCTTCCGGTGCCGCGGTACACATTGACCAACCCCTCGCCCGAAGCTGCCGAGCCAACCAGCGTCTTGCCGGAGCGCCTTACCGTAAAGTCCAGACTGCCGCTCCATGCAATCGCCATATTGCCGTCCACCTTGAGCACATCATCTTGGAGAACCACCTCGATAAGCTCCTCACCCGGAACCGGAGATTCCAGACAGAGGACGCCGCTGCCGACAATTCCCAGATTGAACAGGCCAGAACCGCCTGCTACGGTCGATGACAGGTTGGAGCGCATGACCGCCTTGTGCCGAAGTCTGGCATCGCAGGCCAAAAACAGCCCGTCATCCAACACAATCGAGCCGTTCCAGTCGTCCAGATTCAGCAGGATGACATGGCGGTAGGTCGGCTCCAGCACCAGCGTGCCGTTGCCGGTGTACTCCGGCTTGATGGTCGTCTCACCGGTCACCTTGCCGCGAATCGTTTTTCCAAAAAAATCTCCCACGCCCTTGATTCCGGTGGTCGCATTGACGTTGCCCGCCATCCACTGCATGGCGCCCCGCTGGACGGTGATGTTTGCCTTGCTCACATCGCAGATGACCTGACGCTTGCGGATGTTCATCTGGTTGCAGTAGTACGCTGTCATGGCATCCTCGGAGGAAACGCTCAGGTCGCGCAGATACTCGACCACCGTAAAGGGCCCCATCTCATTGACGATGCGGATGTTGTCGTTGTTTAAAAAATTTAAAATCTGATACATACACTCTTGCCTCCCCGATTACTGGACAGCGCCTGCCGGCTTCCCTGATATTTGGGGGTAATCTCCCTTTTCAGTATACCAGCCTTTGCCCGGAAAGACAACCAGCAATCAGCACTCCTGCGCTTTTTTCGGCAGCAGCAGCGCCCCGACCAGCAGATAGGATGGCGGAAAATGTCCGGCCTTTCCCCACAGAATTTCCTGATTCAGATAGCGCGATGCGGTCTGCACCACATCTCCGCCCAGCGATTCCAGCGAGCAGCGCAGCCGCTCCGGATGCAGGCAGGGCTTTCCTTCCGCACGGGCGCACTGCTTTGGCGGACAACCCTCACAGCTTCCTGCCGACAGCGCCAGACTGCCCGGGAACTGCCGTTCCAGCTCAAGCAGCTCTCCCAGCAGCCGTTCCTTCTCCGGATGCAGCAGCGCCTTGCTGCGTGCGGTCATCTCGTCCATCGAGATTTCCTCGTCCTGAAGCTCCTGAGAAAGCAGCAGCTTTCTGCCAAAAATCCAGATGGTCTCATAGCGGTCCCAAAGGCACTCGCTCGGCTCGGAAAAGGGCGGGCAGGACCAACGCTTTCCATAGTTTTCGCAGGCCTGACAATACCCTCTGATTCGGGGAATATCCAAACAATGCTCCCGATACTCCTGTACCGAGACCTTCGCTTCAAATTCTTCTACACGATACTGTTTCATTCTGTTCCTCCCTAGCACTCAATGCCTTCTCGGGACAGCAGTCCCTTGGTCTGATAATAATGCCGAATCGGGCGCATCTCGGTAATCAGGTCTGCCTGCTCCAAGACGCGGTCCGGACAGCCTCTCCCGGTGAACACCAGCTCGGTCTGCTCCGAACGCAGGCTCAGCAGCTCCAGCATCTCCTCTTCCTTGACCAGTCCCAACTGCCACGCCACGTTGATTTCGTCCAGAATGACTACCCCGTACTGTCGGGATTCCAGTGCCTTCGCCGCGGCCTTGAGTCCGCGCTGTGCCGCCTCTCGGTCCTCCTGTGAAGAATCGCGGTCGATCAAGCACCCCTTCCCGGTGCCATACAGCTCCACCACAACCCCCAAGCTGCGGAGTGGCTTGATTTCGTGATACTCCATATCCTTGATGAACTGGCCGATATAAACCGATTCCCCACTTCCTGCTGCGCGGACTGCCAGACCGATGGCTGCTGTTGTCTTGCCCTTTCCATCGCCGGTATAGACCTGAAACTGACCTTGCTTCATGTTGATTCCTTCTTTCTCCCCGCACCGTACCGTGATCACGGGCAGGCTTCCTTCCCTTCAGTATACTGGAAACGGTGCCGGATATCAAGACGGACACCCACTGCGATACCGTTCGTATCGTGGTGAGTGTCCGATGGTGCTGCAAACATCTTCTCCTAGTTCAAGAAGGTTCGAACCGTATCTCCGAGAACCTGCCCGGAGCGAATCTTCAGCGGGATATACTCTGCATCCAAGGTCTGGGCCAGCTTTTTCGCCATTCCAAACTGCATGAATCCTTCCTCCGGGTCCAGAACCAGCGCCTGAATCGGCTCTGCCCGAAGCCGCTTGGCAGCGTTTTGTGCATCATCGGCAGCAGAACCCGAATAGAGCGGGACGTTGGTCTTGCCGTCGGAAACGATGACCAGATACTGCTGGGCGCCGGGATTCCGCAGGCGGTCTGTTTTCAGCATCTGGTATGCCGCCTGCAAGCCATGCGCCAGCGGTGTCTTGCCGCCGGTGTGCAGCTTGCGCAGACACTTCTGGGCAAGGTCTACACTGCGTGTCAGCGGCAGCAGCGTCTCGGCCTTGTCCTTGGCAAATGCGATAATTCCCACCGTATCGCGCTTTTCATAGGCATCGCTGAGCAGGGACAGAACGGCTCCCTTGACGATTCCCATTCGGCGCATAGCGCCCATCGAGCCGCTGGCATCGACCAGAAACAGGATGGTCGCTCCGGTGCGCTGTTCCCGCACCTTCACCCGAATATCGTCCTCGCGGACCGAAACCATCAGAGAGCTGTCTCCCTTGGGGTGTGCCGCCGCCGCGCGAAGGGTCGCATCAAACGCCAAATCCTCCGTCCGCTGCTTTGGCAGAGTTGCACGGATATAGCGTCCCCGGCTGGAATGGCTGCGAACCTTCAGCCGTTTGCCCGTACCTGCCGGCATCCGCTCCTTTTTGTTTGGCTCGGCCAGCGTGATTTCCTGACGAATCGGCTGGATGTCCTCCCAGCGCTCCTGTCCTGCTGCTGTCGGTGCCGGTGCAGACGGAGGCTCGCTCGGCTGTACATCCTGAGTCGGCTCCGACGGCTCCATGTCCGGCAGCGCAGGAGAAGGCTCCTGTTCCGCTTCCTCCTGCTGACCTCCGGCTGTCTCCTCGGGTGGCTCCGGAATGGAGATTGCCTCCCGCAGTCTGTGTGCCAGCGCCAGCGGAGCAACCGCTTGAATGTCCGCTCCGGTAACGGTCAGTCTGCCCTCCAAGGCAGCTCTGGCACGGGCAGCCTCACAGATGGCAAGCTCTGCCCGATGACCTGCACAGCCTCCCTGAGCGGCAAGCTGGGCGGCAAAGGTTCGCTGACGGTCGGGCAGCTGAACCTGCGCCAAGAGCTGTCTTGCCTGTGCCAGCTTGGTTTTCAGCCTGAGCGTTTCTTCCTCCCATTCCTGCTCAAAGGCAAGCGGATTCCGCTCATATTCCAGACGGCGGCGGATGATTTCACACCGCGCCTGTGAATCCCGTTCGCCGCTGGTCGGCACATACAGCCCGAAGCGGTCTGCAAAGTGAGGGCGCAGCCGTCCTTCTTCCGGGTTCATCGACCCGACCAGCACAAAGCGGCAACGGTGGCGGAAGGAAATTCCCTCTCGCTCCACGATATTTTCCCCGGTGGAAGAAACCTCCAGCAGGATATTGACGATATGCTCCGACAGGAGGTTGACCTCGTCCACATACAAAAAACCCCCGTTTACCTGCTGGAGCAGTCCGCCCTCCGGCTGAAGCAGTCCCTTTTTCAGGGCCGCTTCAAAATCGACCGAGCCGACCAGCCGATCCTCAGTCGTGTTCAGCGGCAGCTCCACAAAGGGAGCCGACTCCAACAGCTCGGCCAATCCCCGGACAAGGGTTGATTTTGCGGTTCCCTTTTCTCCGGCCAGAAGCACACCGCCAATCGCAGGATTGACCGCACACAGCATCAGCGCCTGCTTGACCGTCTCCTGCCCAACAACTGCAGAGAAGGGATAACAATGATCAAATCTCCCCATATTCTTCGATTCTCCCTGCAACCTGCAGCAGGTCCATGGTGCCCTCCTCAAATGGACGGCGGCGCAGACGATGCGGCAAGGACAGCTGGGCTGCCTGCACCAGGTCGTGCTTGGTCACCTGAGTGCGTCCTTCATATGCCGCGTTGGTCATGGCTGTTTTCAGCATGGTGATGTCTGCACGATGGCCGTCCACCTCCAGCTCGATTGCCAGCTCTGCCACCAGCCGCAGGCAGGCATCGGAATAGGTCACCTCTTTGAGAAGCTTCTGCGCCTGCAAGATTTTTTCCTGCAAGCGAAGCTGCTCGTCCTGATAGGATGCCGCAAAGCCCTCCGGGTCTGACTCAAATTGCAAGCGCCGTTTGACGACCTCAGCACGCTGGTCTACATCCTGTTCCCCCGCTACATCCACCACAAGGCCAAAGCGGTCGATGAGCTGAGGACGCAGGTCACCCTCCTCCGGGTTCATGGTGCCGACCAGCACAAAGCGCGCCGGGTGCGAATAGGAGATTCCCTCTCGCTCGATGGAGTTGACGCCCATCGCAGCCGCATCCAGCAGCACGTCCACAATATGGTCATCCAGCAGGTTGACCTCATCCACATACAGGATATTTCGGTTTGCCGCCGCCAAGATTCCGGGCTCAAATTTCTTTTCGCCGTGCTTGAGCGCGTACTCCATGTCCAGCGTTCCAACCACTCGATCCTCGGTGGCGCTGACCGGCAGGTTGACAACCCGCATCCGCCCGACGGTTACTTCCTTCTCCGCCTGCTGACGGCACGACTCACACCAGAAGGCAGGGTCGTCCGGGTCACAGCCAAAGCGACAGCCTGCGATTTCCCGTCGCTCTCCCAGCACCTCTGCCAGAGCGCGGACTGCGGTGGATTTTGCCGTTCCCTTCTCTCCGCGAATCAGCACGCCGCCCAAGGCCGGATTGATGATATTCAGTATCAATGCCCGCTTCATCTGCTCCTGTCCCACGATAGCGCAGAAGGGGTAGAGCACCCGTTCCATGTCCTTCATATTGTCTCCTCCAAGCTATTTTCCAGTTCCAGATAGGTTTGGCGAATCTGTTCAAGCTGCTCCTCGGTGGCATCCCAGTACCCGCGGCTGTGATATTCCATCAGCTGCTCCAAGATATTCATGTAGGCGTGTGGGTTGTTCTGAGCCATCCGCCGGCGCATCTCCGGGTCTTCTACATATTTTGCATTCAGCTCGTCATAAATCCAGGTGTCCACATCTCCGGTGGTCGCTGCCAGTCCCATGACATTTTCAAATCGGGCGGCAATCTGCTCCGCTCCGTGGTAATTGTGGGCCAGCATGGCGTCAATCCATTTCGGATTCAGCACCCTTGTGCGGATGCCTCGTGCAATCGATTTGTCCGCCGACTCGGTGCAGGGGGTACTGCCCGTCGTGTCGGTGATGTACTGCTTGGCTCGAACACCGCCTCTTGCCTGTTCCACGGATTTTGCCAGACCGCCGAAGAACTCATAATAGTGGTCCAAATCGGTAATCTCGTACTCCGGGTTGCTGCGCAGCTGCGAAACGATTTCAACGGATTTCAGGTTGTCCTCGTACAGCCCCTCCACCCGCTGACCCCGCTTGCGGCGGGTATAGACATGGCACAGGCTGCTTGCAAAGGAAGCGCCCAGCTCCGTTTCGTCCTGCCAGTTTTTCGTCTCAATAATACCGGTCAGCTCGGTGCCGTACTCTCCCTCTTTCGGGCCAAAGATACGGGCGATGGCCAGCTGCTTTGCTTCCTCCGGCTCATACCCGGCATCGATGAGCTTTGCATATCTTGCCTTGGCATGGGCGCGGAAATAGTTCTGGTCATCCGGCTCGTCCCGCTCGTACAGTTTTTCCAGAATATCGTCCAGCGCTTCAATCAAGGACGGGTACATATCCCGGAAGAAGCCGCAGATATTGACAGTGACATCGATACGCGGGCGACCCAGCTCCTCCAGCGGGATGATTTCCAGTTCCAAATTCCAGATACTGCCGGAAGGAACTCTCCGGATTCCCAGATAGGCCAAAACCTGTCCCAGCGTCTCGCCCTGTGTGCGGGAGGTCTCAAGTCCCCACATAATCACGGCGGTCGATTCCGGCCAGCAGCCCTCCTCCTCCCGGTAAGCCTTCAGCGTATTCTCGCAGATTTGCTTGCCGCAGGCCATCGCGGTGGCAGACGGAACCAGTCTGGAATCAAACTGATAGAGGTTGCATCCGGTCGGCAAAACCTCGGGGCTGCGGTAGATGTCCCCTGCCAAGCCCGGCATCGTGTAGCCTCCATTGAGCGCATGAATCAGCGAATCCATCTCGTTGCTCTGCATGGAGGGCTGTGCTGTTTCGTAGGCCCAGCCCAGCGCCCGACCCAGCTCCTCCTTGATTTCTGCGGCTACCTCGACCCAGCTTGGCAGCGACTTGCTCTGCCAAAAGGCATCCATCAAATCCTTGGCTGTGTGGCCCTGCTCCAGCACTGCTTCTGCCAAAAGCTGTGGAAGCGGTCGAAAGCCGTCCCGCTGAGAACGGAGCAAGCCCAGTGCGTACTGCTTTGCTTCCTCCTCGTCGTAGGCTCTGCCAAAGACGTGCAGGCCCTTCGGAATCAAGCTGTGCTGCATCCGATAGAGCTCCCGCTCAATCTCCTCCAAATCCTGCGGAAGCCGCAATTCCTTTGCCAGCTCCATGATTCGGCTGAGTGTCTGCTCCGCCATTGCAGGGGACAGCGCAAGCGACTGATGGTAGTTGTCCACCTCGGTCGACAGTTCCAGATACTGTCCGTAAAGGTCGCTCTCCTCAAAAACAGGCGGCTGGTAGCTGATGATCTGTGCATAAGAACGGCGCTTGGCAACAACAGCCTCCGAAGGGTTGCCGCAGTAGTACAGATAAAAATGTGGCAGGTCGTAAATCAGATAGTCCGGATAGCAGTCCTGCGACAGTCCGCTTTCCTTTCCTTTCAAAAATTCCAGCGTGCCGTGCGTTCCCACATGGATGACCGCGTCCGTTCGGAATTCCTCCCGAAGCCACTGATAGAAGGCGATATACTGATGATGCGGCGGCAGGGTCTTGTCGTGATAGGACTGCTCTTGGTCGCTGTCCCGTCCACGGGCAGGCTGAAGGCCGATAAAGACGTTGCCCACCTCAACACCGGGGATGAGAAACTCCTTCTCCTCCGCCATGATTTCTCCGGGCGCCTTTCCCCAATGCTCGGTAACTTCCTTCGGTGCATGGTAATTGCGGATGGAATAGCGAATCATGCCCTCCCAGTTGCAATCGTATTTTCCGGAGTTGACCGCGCGTCCGGCGGTAAAGACCTCTCTGAGCTCCTCCGGGGTCAGGGCCTTGGTGGTGTAGCCCTCCTGTACCAAGCGCTGTAGGATTTGGCTCACCGAAACAAAGGTATCTAAAAATGCTCCGCCGAACAGGTTGGCCTCTCCCGGCGGATAGTTGTAGCAGATGATGGAAATTTTCTTGTCCTTGTTTGGCTTCTGCTTCAGAGCCAGATACCGCTGAACCCGCATTGCCATACGCTCGACCCGCTCGTCGATCGGTACTAGGTCACAGGGCTGTACATCGTGAACCGCATCATACGGCTTTTGAATCATCGCACCCACCGGAATCATATCGATTGCGCCGTCCATCTCCGGCAGCATGATTGAAATCAGCGTCTCTGAAGGCGTGCAGCCGGAAACACTTTCGAGCCAATCCTCTTGGGTGCGCCGCGTCAGAAAGAACGGGTGCAGATACGGCGAATCCAGCTCCTGCAACAGCGAAATGCCCAACTCGGTCTTGCCTCCCATCGGGCCTGCTGCCAGTCGGAAGGGCATACAGTTGAGGGTCAGCGAAACCGGCCCCCACTCCGGGTGATTCAGGTAGCTCTTCAGCTTCGGCTCATACTCCCAGAAGGAACCGCTACAGCCCAGCGCCAGCACATTGCAGAATGGCTTGAGCGCATCGTAGATGGCCTTGACACACACCGAGGTATCGGTTGGGTAGGCATGGGAGGAAAACAGCAGCGCAACGCTTGGCAGACCCTTGCGGAACCGCTGTTTTGCCGCATATGCACCCATGTCCTCCACATAGCTCATGTCCGCTAAATCAAAGAGCGCAACCGATTTTGGCATCTTCGGCGCAGGAGGCTCCTTGATCGACCTCATTCCGCCGTAATCTCGCATCATCAGCAATAGGAAACTTCTCAGGTTTTCCTTGCTAGCGTGCTGGAAATACTGCATCAGAAGCGAATAGTTTCGCATATCCCGCATCTTGCCGGGCATGATCTTTCCGAGCGTCTTTGCCATGTCCTGCATCTTTTTCATGGTTTCCATCGATGGTGCAGTTCCGGAGCTTTTGCCCTTCATGCTGTCCGCCGAAAATTTACCCAACCGCAGGTACTGCCGCGAGGATGCACCGTAGGGAAGCACATTTCCTTGACAGCGGTCCAGTCCCTGCTCGACTGCCTGGATCACACGGGGAGGAGAACCCATCAGGTCCACTAGAACGCAGTCCGCAGAAGCGATGTCCTCAATCATTCTGTTGGTTTTTTCGGCAGGAAATTCTTCCACTGCATAGTACATTTTGATTTCGGCACAGCCCGGAAACTGGGTCTGGAACTCCTCGTCCAGCTCTGACAGATACTGGACCGCCGGAGCCGAAACCACTACGAATGTGAATTTCACCCTTAAATCACCGCCTTCGCATAAAAAATCGGGGTGCCGTTCTCGCTGTCCGAGCTGATTTGCGCCTCGACATGGAATACCTTCTCCAGCACATCGCTCTGCAAAATATCCCACGGATTTCCCTGCCGGTAGATTTGATGATCCTTTAATACAATCAACTCGTCCGAGTAACGGGCAGCGTGATTGATATCGTGCAGTACCATTAGAATCGTGATGTTTTCTTCACGGTTCAGCCGGGCTACCAGCTCCATGATTTCCAGCTGATGCGAAATATCCAGATAGGTGGTCGGCTCGTCCAGCAGAAGGATTTCCGGCTTTTGGGCAATGCTCATCGCAATCCACGCTCTCTGCCGTTCACCGCCGGACAGCGCATTGATTTTCCGGTTGGCAAAATCGGTCATTCCAGTCTTTTCCAATGCCCAATCCACGATTTTTTCATCCTGACGGTCACCGCCCTGCCACCATGCCTTATGTGCAAACCGCCCATACTGCACCAGCGTCCGCACCGACACATCGCTCATAGTAGTGTTGGTCTGGGAAAGCACTGCTATCTTGCGAGCTACCTTGCGGGTATTCATCTTGAAGATATTTTCTCCATCCAGCATCACCTGTCCCGAGCTCGGCCGGATGTTTCGGCTGATTGCCCGCATCAGTGTGGTTTTTCCACAGCCGTTCGGACCGATAATCGAGTAGATTTTTCCCTGCTCGATGTCGAAGGAAACATCCTCGATAACCTTGTGTCCCTGATAACCAATACTCAGGTGATTGACCTGCATCATATAATTTTCCATCGTGTTACCTCCGCAGCAGATACAAGAAGAACGGTACACCCAACACTGCCATGACAATACCTACCGGGATTTCTACCGGGCTGAAGATCGTTCTGGCAAAGGTATCGCTCAGCATCACCAGCGCTGCTCCCAAAAGCGCAGAACCCGGGAAAAGAACCTTGTAGTCATTTCCCATCAGCAAACGAATGGAGTGCGGAACGATCAATCCCACAAAGCCCAGCAGTCCAACCGCGCTGACTGCACTTGCTGCCAGCAGAGCAGCCAATGCGGTAAAACCCATTCTAGTAAGCTCTACATTCAGTCCCAGTCCTCTTGCCACATCATCGCCCAAAATGAGAATGTTCATCTGCCGCGAAAACAGAAGCGCCAGAAGCAATCCCACAATGGTATAAGGCAGGATCATTTGAACCTCTCCCCAGCTTCTGGCAGAAAGACTTCCGTTCATAAAGGTCAGCGCGCCGTGGACACGGTCGCTAAAAAATACCAAGGTACCGGAAATTCCAGCGTTGAACAGCGCAGAGACCGCTACACCTGCCAGAATGATTCTGGTTGGATGGATACCGCCCTTCCACGCCAGAGAATAGATGATGATTGCTGCAATCATCGCACCCACAAAAGCAAAGAAGGGTACCAGCGACTGGTACTGCGGCAAAACGACCAGAATAAAAATGCCAAACAAACCAGCTCCGGAGCTGATGCCGATGATGCTCGGGTCAGCTAACGGGTTGGACATAACGCCCTGTAGAATCGCTCCGGACATTGCCAGATTGATTCCTACCAGACCTGCCAGAATCATTCTGGGCAGGCGGATGTTCCAAATCGTTTTCCACTCCGGGGTGTCCTGTGGATGAAACAGCAGGTCGATGACCTGACCAAACGGAATCTTCATCGTTCCGATTACATTTCCCAGCAGAAAGGCAAATACGCACAGAGCCAGCAGAATCAGCAGGACAGCAGCCCGGTAAGAGGGCTGGTCCTTGAGACTGCGTTTATTTTCCATACCACTCACTCACCTCTCCGAATACCTCAGGATAGACGGTGCAGGCCATATAACGAACCGCTTCATTGTAGTAAGGACCTGCGTTGTACAGGAAATATTCCTGCGGCAGATAGTAGACCTTTCCTTCGGAAACAGCCTCTACGCTCTGCCATGCCTGATTGTCCGCAAAATGCTTCTGCATCGTTTCCATTGCCAGCTCGTTGCTTCCGATCATACTGGTAACCAACACAAGGTCCGGCTTCTGCTTTACCAAAAATTCGATATCCAGCGGTGCGTTTTCCGAGCCGATGGTGTCCGGCGGCAAATCTCCTGCCACATTTTTTATACCAAGGCTTGTCGCGACATCACCGGCAATCGAGCTGTTCAGCTTGACAGACAGCGAACTGGAGGTCAGGTACAAGATAGCAACAGTCTTCGCTTCCTTTGGGGCCTGGTCGATAAAGCTCTGACGCTCTGCCGACATCTTTTCAATTTTCTCCTCTGCAAGGTCCTCCGCCTGCAAAATCTTGCCGAAGGCACGATAGTTTGCAACCAGGTCCTCGTAGGTTCTGATGTTGACGGTCAGGACCGGAATCCCCATATCCCGCAAAGTCTGGCTGGCTGCGCTCTGGACACCTGCCTGAACGATGACCAAGTCTGCGTTCGCGCCAAGAACTGCTTCCATATCCAAAGAGTACACTGCTCCCACAACCGGAAGAGCCAGCAGCTCGTCCGCATATGCAGGGTCAATTTTCAGATTGTCCGAAATATCGCTGGTGCAGATGGATTTTCCACCTAAATCGTACCAAACATTTAGTGGGGTTCCGGAAAGAACTGCCACCCGCTTCGGAGGCTCATTCAAAACGGTTTCATGACCAAAGTAGTCTGTTACTGTCAAAGGATAACTATCTCCGCTTACAGTGATGGCTGTTTCCTTCGATTCGGTTTGATCGGACGATACCGCCTTCATACCACCCATGCCGCCGCTGCCACCGCAGCCACACAGACCCAGCAGCATACATACCACCATTCCAAGTGCAATGATTCGTTTCATTCTGTCTTCTTCTCCTTACAAAGAAGCCGGCAGAAGTAGATCCGCCTCTGCCGGCAAATGCCCTGATTTCCTTTACTTAACTGCGTCTGCGATGCTCATGCCATAGGTGCTTTCAAAATATTTCTGAAGCATCTCTGCATCCTTTTTAATCTGCTCGGCAGCCCCGTCAAAGCGACCGTTCTCTTTTGCGGAAGCGGTGTTGTCCTCGTGGTCCTTGTTTTCCATTCTTACCATTTCGCCCAGGTCGGTGTCATAGTAATAATAGAAGCCGGTTCCCATCATGGAAACATAGTAGTACTGCTCCAACATATGCTCTGCTGGAGTAAAACGATAGTATTCCTGGGTGTCCTGACCGTCCTTGGTCGCCTTGGTAAAGGTAACGGTTCCGGCAGATTTGTCTACGACCACATGAACTGCACAGTCGTCGAACGGGCTGGACTCTGTATCCAAACAGGTCTGGACACCGTTTTCTTCTTTCAGCGCTGCCTTGCCGCCAGCAGGAGCAGCCTCGTTTTTGGTGCATCCAGTCAGGGACATTACGCCGACTGCAAGCAGAGCCATTGCCATACTCATCAGTTTCTTCATGTTTTTCATTGTTCTCGTTCTCCTTTTTCTACATCAATTTTTTATATCACCGAAAAAACAGCAAAACCGCTTTCCAAATTCATGGAAAGCGGCTGATCCAAAGGGGCGGAGCACAAGGCCTGCCGATTCAGATGAGCTACTTTTTTCGGAAGATACCCCACCGTTCCTTCCAAGCAGGTTTCCTGACTTGCGGCTCAACGCTCTGCTGCACCTTCTCGTCCTTGTGGACAATGGCATTTTGCAGCAGGCTCCCCACTTACAGTGACCGAATCGTTCCGGATTCTAACCGGATTCCCTATTATTCCTCCAAAGAGGCACTTGGAAAGTATTCGTTTTTGATTCAATTTTCTTGCTCAATAACAAAAAAGAGCATGACACCCCAAATCGGTATCATACTCCTAACGGACGCAGCCTTCCGGCCGCACCCCACTTGAACGCAATCGTCCTCTTGCTTCCCCTTCATTTCCCATACCGAAATGGCAGACACCATCCTAGG
>URFD01000020.1 GCA_900547015.1 uncultured Oscillospiraceae bacterium
CGAGCTCCTCGGGGCCGGTCTTGTCGGTCTCGGGCAGCTCGACCGGCTCGACCCATGACGGGTCGATGAGGGCGGTCCCATGCTTCGCTGCTCCCGAGTTATCGCGGCGCTGCACCGATCCAGTGGGCAGTGATCAATGGAGAAAAAGTATCCGGTGTAACGACCATGCAGATGAATGAAGGGCTGGATACCGGAGATATGATCTCCAAAATCGTAGTTCCTCTTGCTGATGACGAAACCGGCGGAAGCCTTTTTGATAAGGGAGGATGACATCAAATGCAAGACAACAAGTATGTATGGAAGCTGGAGGATATCTATGCCGATGAACAGGCATGGTATCAGGATTTGGAGATGGTCAAACAGCTGGCAAAAAAATTGACCGCCATGCAGGGCAGAGTCTGCCAGGATGGACACACCCTGCTCGAGACACTGGACCTGACGGTTAAGTGCAACGAGTATTTTTCCAAGCTGTTTGTCTATGCACACTGCCACTACGATGCAGAGATGGCAAACGCAAACTACAAAAAGCTGTATGAGACTGTTTCCGGACAGAGCAACGCAATCAGCGAGCAGACCGCCTTTGTGATGCCGGAGCTGATGCAGATGGACCGCGCACGCTTTGACGAGCTGTGCGAGCAGGTGCCGGAGCTGGAGCTGTACAGCCATTACATCGATGACCTGCTCAGCCAGAAGGAGCATATTCTGGATGAACGGTCGGAGCAGATGCTGGTACGGATGCAGGACCTGCACGGTTCCTACACCAAAATCTACAAGGACCTGATGGTCAACGACACCCAGTACGGCGAGATGACCAACGCGCAGGGTGAGACCCTGCCGGTCAACGACTCCAACTACAGCGCAGCGATGGCAGATCCGGACCGCTCGTTCCGCAAGGAGTTCTTTGAAAAGCTGCTGCGTACCTACGGCGGCTACATCAACACCCTTTCGTCCAACTACTATGCGCTGGTCAAGGCCAATGTTCATATCGCAAAGACCCGCGGCTACTCCTCGGCAAGAAACCAGTCTCTCTCCTCCAACTTCATTCCGGAGGAGGTTTATGACAATCTGCTCCAGACCGTTCGCAGCAACACCGAGCCGTTCCAGCGCTACATCTCGCTGAGAAATCGTGTGCTCGATTTGGACAAGAGCTATATGTACGATATGTTCATTCCAATCGTGCCGGATGTCGACAAGAAATACACCTTTGAAGAGGCGTATGATCTGATGCTCAAGGCAACCTCCATTCTGGGCGAGGACTACACCGAGCTGGTAAAACGCTCCCACGACGAGCAGTGGTGCGATGTTTACCCGAAGAAGGGCAAGGTCAGCGGTGCTTACTCCACCAGCGTCTATGACGTTCACCCGTATATGCTGCTCAACTACACCGGTACCCTCGGCGACGTCTTTACCCTGCTGCACGAGACCGGACATTCGATGCACAGCTGGTATTCCAACCAGACCCAGCCGTTCCTCTATTCGGATTACACCCTCTTCTGCGCAGAGGTAGCCTCTACCACCAACGAGATGATTCTCTATCATTATCTGCTGGATCATGCACAGACCAAGGAGGAGAAGGCACTGCTGCTGTCCAAGCATCTGGACGACATCCGCTCGACCTTCTACCGCCAGACCATGTTTGCAGACTTTGAAAACCAGACCCACAAGCTGGTAGAGGAAGGTCAGCCGCTGCTGCCGGATGTTCTGTGCGAGATTCACCGCAAGATCAATGAGGACTACTATGGCCCGGGCTTTGCGGCAGACCAGGATATTTCCTACGAGTGGGCGCGCATCCCGCATTTCTACCGTGCCTTCTATGTTTATCAGTATGCGACCGGAATCTCCGCAGCGGTTGCGATTGCAAACCGCATCCGCAAGCTGGGACAGCCTGCCATCGAGGATTACAAGAACTTCCTGCGTGCCGGCTCAAGCGACCACCCAATCGAGCTGCTCAAGCTGGCTGGTGTGGACATGGCTTCTCCGCAGCCAATCCTCGACATCATCGAGGATTTCGACCAGACACTCAAACAGCTGGAAGAGCTGCTGGGCTAAGAAATCACAACGACAGGGTGCAAGGGCTTTTCGATGACATCAGGGTTCGAAAAGCCCTTTTGCTCTCTTTGCGGCAGAAGAAAAACAGCCCGAAGTGTTCCACAAAAAAGCAGACCTTTTTCGCATGAAACAAAGCCGGTACACCGGAACCGCCCCAAGCGCCGGACTTCTTTGTCCTGTAGTACGATTCATTTGTATAAAATAGTGGAAAAAGTCGTGCAAAGAAGTTGAAAGTTTTACAGGGCAACCTGCCCGAAAACCCTGTTCTTTTACCGACAGGGGTGGTATAATATCAGTAAAGGAGTTGTTGATGATGCGCATTGTTTCGGCATCACTTTATGCAATGGGACTAATCCAGATGGCAGTCTATCTGGTGACCGCATTCTCGTTTTACAAGCTGGCGACCATTCGCCGAGTTCCCAATGCGTGGCTGGCGTTTATCCCCTTTTTTCAGCTGTATATTGTCGGATATATTGGAGATACCCTCAAGTACAACACCGCTCCGTTCAACCGGTATCTCAATGATATTCCGCTGGCCTATGCACTCCCGCTTCTTTCCATCCTGTCCGGGGTGGTGGGAAGGCTCCCGATGATCGGCTTTGTCGGCAGCAGCCTGCTGTCTCTGCTGGTTTTTGTGGGTCAGGTTTTGGTCTATCTGTTCGTCTTTGAGCAGTATGCACCGCAGAACAAATTCCTGTTCACCATCCTGTCCCTGATTCCGGTAGTGGGACCCTGCCTGATCCTCTATGCGATTCGGGATTATCGTTAACGAGCTAAACTTATAGACCTCAATATAAAACCCAAAAACAGAGCAGCTCCCACCAAACGGCGGGAGCTGCTCTGTTTCATGGAAGGAAAGTTGCTTTTTCCCAGAGGCTGTGATAAAATTCTAGCAGGCTTCCCTTGACTGTTGCTTGGCGCAGGGGAGAAAACGGTGCGGAAGGAGATCGGATATGGCAGTATTTTGTCCGCTGTACAGCGGCAGCAGTGGGAACAGTGTGTATCTGGAGACAGAGGAGAGTGCGGTTTTAATCGATTTGGGCGTCAGCTGTCGGGCGGCGGTCAATGCGCTCAAGTCCCTGAACGCCGATGTTCAGAAGCTCAAGGGAATCCTCATCACCCACGAACATTCGGACCACATCAAGGGGCTGTCGGTCTTTCTGAAAAAATATCCGGTTCCGCTGTTTGGTTCGCCGGCTGTGCTGGACTATCTGCGCGAGAATGTCAAGCTGCCGGAGACTGTCGAGCTCAAGGAGGCTCCGCTGGAGGGCTTTTCGGTGGGGCAGATGCGGGTGAAGCCCTTCCATACCAGCCACGACAGCGTGGGCAGTCTGGGCTACCGCATCACGCTGGATGACGGAAACGAGGTGGGGGTTGCCACCGACCTGGGACGCTACACACCGGAGGTGGACCAGGGACTTCGCGGCTGTCAGGTGGTGATGCTGGAATCCAACTATGACGAGGGGATGATTCTGGCTTCGGACTATCCCTATTACCTCAAACGGCGCATCCGCTCAGACAGCGGACACCTCTCCAACGATGACTGCTCGACCGCGTTGCCATCGCTGGCGATGAGCGGAACCCGACACTTTATTCTGGGACATTTAAGCCAAAACAACAACATGGGTTTGCTGGCACATCAGGCGGCTGCACAGGCACTGACTCAGGCAGGGCTGGTGGAGCAGGAGGACTATACTCTTCAGGTGGCACGGCGCAGCGAACCGAGTATCCCGGTTGTGATTTAAAAATCGAAGGCAGCCTCCGGAGCATCCGCTCCGGGGGCTGTTGTGCTGTGCGGCAAAAAAGACGCAGGACTGCCCTTCCTTTTGGGAGAAGGATGTGGTAGAATGAAAAAAACGGATGGAGGGATGACTCGTGTACAGCTGTATCACAAGTTATGGAATCAGTGGAATCGATGCCTATGCGGTGGCGGTTGAGGTGACCATCAATCGGGCGATGCCGATGTTCGATATTGTTGGTCTGCCGGATGCCGCCGTTCGGGAGTCCCGTTCCCGGGTGCAGTCCACCATCATCCACGGCGGCTACGAGATGCCGGTGGCAAAAATCACGGTCAATCTGGCTCCTGCCAGCCAGAAAAAATCCGGGCCTGCGTTTGACCTGCCCATCTTTCTTGCCATTATGTCCGCCTCCGGACAGATTGAACCGCTCGATTCGCAGGCAGCCTTTGTGGGAGAGCTGAGCCTTTCCGGTCAGCTGCGCCCCATCAACGGAGTGCTGTCGATGGCACTGCAAGCCCGACAGGACGGAATCAAGGCACTGTTTGTCCCGGAGCAGAATGCCCGAGAGGCATCGATTGTCGAGGGCTTGCAGATTTATCCGGTGCGGGAGGTTTCGGAGCTGTTCGAGCATTTTTCAGGCAGACAGCCAATCGAGCCGCTGGAATTTGACCCGATGCTCATTTTGGAGGGCAGCAACTCCTTCGAGATGGATTTGAGGGAGGTCAAGGGTCAGCCGTTTGCCAAGCGTGCGCTGGAAATCGCCGCAGCCGGCGGACACAACCTGCTGTTGATTGGGCCTCCGGGAACCGGAAAAAGTATGCTGGCAAAGCGCCTGCCGTCGATTCTGCCAAAGCTCAGCTTCGACGAAGCAATCGAGACCACCCGCATCTATTCGGTGGCAGGGATGCTGCCAGCCGACCAGCCGATTATGAACAGCCGACCCTTTCGCTCGCCGCATCATACCGTTTCTCCGGCAGGACTGACCGGCGGAGGTTCCAGCCCGGTTCCGGGAGAGATTTCACTGGCGCACAACGGGGTGCTGTTTCTGGATGAGCTGCCGGAATTTCAGCGGCAGGCTTTGGAGGTACTCCGCCAGCCGATTGAGGACAATCAGGTCACCATTTCCCGCGCAGCCTCCCGTGTGACCTATCCCAGCTCGATGATGTTTGTGGCGGCGATGAATCCCTGTCCCTGCGGATACCGGGGTCATCCCAAGATTGCCTGCACCTGCTCGGAGCAGGCAGTGCGGCGGTATATCTCTCGGGTGTCCGGGCCGCTGTTGGACCGCATTGACCTTCAGGTGGAGGTAGCTCCGGTCGAGTTTGAGGATTTGACCGGGGAGAATCAGGAGGAATCCTCCGCACAGGTTCGCAGAAGGGTGGAGGCTGCCCGACACCTTCAGCACCAGCGGTTTGCCGGAACCGGCATCACCTGCAACGCCCGCATCCCGGCAGGCAAGCTGCACCAGATGTGTCCGTTGGAGCCGGCGGCGATGGACTTTTTAAAACATTCCTTTGAGCAGATGGGAATGACCGCCCGCGCCTATGACCGTGTGGTGAAGGTGGCGCGTACCATCGCGGACTTGGCGCAAAGCGAGCAGATTCAAAAAAGCCATGTTGCCGAAGCGCTGGCATACCGCACGCTGGACCAGAGCTACTGGTACGAAAAGAGAAACGAAGGATAGAGAAAAAAAGAGGGATTCGCGTTATGTTAAAAATCGATTTGATTACGGTGGGCAAGCTCAAGGAGGATTATCTGCGGGCGGCCTGTGAGGAATACTGCAAGCGGATGGGAGCCTTTGCCAAGCTCCAAATCGTGGAGCTGCCGGAATCCCGGATGCCGCAGAACCCGTCCGATGCCCAGATTGCCGCCTGCATCCGGCAGGAGGGAGAAGCAATTTTAAACAAAATTCCTGCCCAGAGCTTTGTGGCAGCGATGTGCATTGAGGGCAAGATGCTGTCCTCCGAGGAGCTGGCAGAGACGCTGACCCGGGTTCAGAATCAGGGAAACAGCCAGCTGAGCTTTATCATCGGCGGCTCTTGGGGGCTGGATGCTGCGGTCAAGGCAAGGGCAGACCTGCGGTTGTCGATGTCCCGCATGACCTTTCCGCACCAGCTGGCAAGGGTCATGCTGCTCGAACAGATTTATCGGGCGTGCAGCATCAACCACAACACCAAGTACCACAAATAGAGGAGAAAAATTAGAAAATTTTGGAATCCCTTCTCCGTTGCGGAACATCAGCCCCAAAAGAACACGGCGGTTTTGACGGGAATTGCAGCTTGCTCCTGCAGATTTTGTACAAAAAAGGAGGCAGGAAACCGGCTCGATTTCTTCATTTCCAAAGCAGAAGTTGTGGGCTTTTATTTTGAAATCAGACTCTTTTATGATATAATAAGACTGTTATGGAGATTTTCATTACAGATGAGGTGAGTATTTTTGAAGCCTGACCCGTTAGGCTGTCCGGCGTACAGCAAAAAATTAAAGTATCGGGCAGGTTTTTCAGCTGGAGGGTGCTAAGACCAATCCTGCCCGTTTGGATGGGAAGGAGCCGGCCATGCTCAATTTTTATAAAACACTCGACAACCGTGTGCGGCAAATCGCGGCGGTCGAGGATGGCTGCTGGGTGTGTGCAATCTGCCCGACCGAGCAGGAAGTGCGCTATCTTGTGGATGTTTTAGGATTAGAACAGGATTTTGTAAGAGCCGCACTGGACGAAGAGGAAACCTCGCGTATCGAGTCGGAGGACGACCAGACGCTGATTGTTGTGGACGTGCCGGTGGCAGAGAAGCAGGACGAGGAGAAAACCATCGTCTACTCCACAATGCCAATGGCAATTATTTCCAACAACAATTTTATCACGACGGTGTGCCTGCGTGAGAATGCGGTCATTACCGAAATCAGCCAGGGACTGGTGAAAAATATCCAGACCCACATGAGAACCCATTTTCTGCTGAGCATCCTGCTGCGCATCGCAACGCGCTTTTTGCAGTACCTCAAGCAGATTGACAAGATTTCCTACACAACAGAAAACCTGCTGCACAAGACGATGAGAAACAAGGAGCTGGTGCAGATTTTGGGATTGGAAAAATCGCTGGTCTATTTTTCCACCTCGCTCAAATCCAACGAGGTGACGCTGGAAAAGATCCTGCGCGGCCGGCTGATCAAGCTCTATGATGAAGATGAGGAATTGCTGGAGGATGTTATCATCGAGGTCAAGCAGGCCATTGAGATGTGCTCGATTTACTCCAACGTCCTTTCCAATACGATGGATGCGTTCGCCTCCATCATCTCGAACAACCTGAATATCGTGATGAAGGTGCTGACAGCGCTGACCATTGTCATGGCGCTGCCGAACGTTATTTTTGGAATGTATGGCATGAACGTCGAGGGAATGCCGATGCCGTACTTCTGGTTTGCTATGCTTCTGGCTGGCCTGCTGATGCTGGTGTGCATGGTGATTCTTTGGAAAAAGGATATGTTCCATTGATTTTGGATTGGAATATATTGTTTGTGAGACGCTCTGTTGCCCTGTGGCAGCAGAAAAAAATTCGACAGGCAGTGTGCTTTTTAGCGGCGCCGGTCGGGTATGATGGGAAAAGAATATTTCACACGGGAAAGGCAAACCCTTTCCAACACAGATAGACGAAGAGGCAGCGTAGTATTTGGGCAAATTTGAGCCATACTAAACCTGCCCGGACCGGTTTGCGCGTCAGTGGCTGAAGGCGGCCGGTGAAAAAAGAAAATAAGGGGAGTCAGCCTTGGAAAAGTATATCATTAACGGCGGAAACAGCCTCCACGGTGAGGTGGAGATCAGCGGCGCAAAGAACGCTGCGGTCGCGATTATCCCGGCGACTGTATTGGCGCAGGACATCTGCGTGATTGAGAATGTACCCAATATCAGTGATGTTACCATCCTGTTTCAGATACTCAAGGATTTAGGAGCGCAGGTGCGCTACCTTGGAAAGAACACAGTAGAAATCGATACCCGAAATATCACCGAGCCGGTGGTCCCTTATGAGTCGGCCCGGCATCTGCGCGCGTCCTATTATTTTTTAGGCGCGTTTTTGGGACGCTTTGGAGAAGCTCATGTTTCTCCTCCGGGCGGCTGCAACTTCGGCGTTCGCCCAATCGACCAGCACATCAAGGGCTTTGAAGCGCTGGGTGCAACGGTTACAACCGACTACGGCTTCATCAATGCGACCAGCGAGGAGATGTTCGGCTCCCATATCTATCTGGATGTCGTATCGGTGGGTGCAACGGTCAATATCATGCTGGCAGCGGTGCGCGCAAAGGGTTTGACTATCTTGGAAAATGCCGCAAAAGAGCCGCACATCGTCGATTTGGCAAACTTCCTCAACTCGATGGGTGCAGACATCCGCGGCGCAGGTACCGATGTCATCAAGATTCATGGCGTGGACATCATGCACGGAACCAGCTATCCGATTATCCCGGACCAAATCGAGGCAGGAACCTACATGACCATGACAGCGGCAGCCGGCGGCGAGGTGCTGATTAAAAATGTCATTCCAAAGCATCTGGAAGCCATCACCGACAAGCTGATTCAGGCAGGCTGTGAAATCGAGGAATATGACGATTCCATTCTGGTTCGCCGAACCGGAACTCTCAATAAAACCAATGTCAAGACCCTGCCGCATCCCGGCTTCCCGACCGATATGCAGCCGCAGATGACAACCCTGCTGGCGATTGCACAAGGTACGAGCATCGTGACCGAGGGTGTTTGGGACAACCGCTTTAAATATGTGGACGAGCTGCACCGCATGGGTGCAAAAATTCAGGTGGACGGCAAGGTTGCCGTTGTCGAAGGTGTCGAGCAGCTCAGCGGCGCTCATGTTAAGGCGCTGGACCTGCGAGCCGGAGTGGCGCTGGTGCAGGCTGCGCTGAGCGCAAAGGGCACTACGGAGATTGAGGACATCCACTGGGTAGAGCGCGGCTATGAGGATTTGATTGGCAAGCTGACCAGCCTCGGCGCAGATATCTGCAAGGTTAACCTCCCGGACGGAGTTTACGCACAAAACGCATAATCAAAAAGGCGATTCCGCTTTGTTGCGGAATCGCCTTTTTTGGCTGTTTGGGGCAAATCGGTCACATCAGCGGGGCAAAGGCACGCAGCAAGGAGCGCAGCAGACGAACCGGCGCCTTGACTGCACGCTCGTGTTCCGGTGTGATTTCCTCGCAGATGGTCTGGGTTCGCAGGAAATCCTCCTTGACCTGTGCGACCACCGGAGAAAGATAGAAGGCGGCGCCGCACTCGAAGTGCAGGTAGAAGCTGCGAAAATCCACATTGGTGGTACCGACAACGGCGATGTTGTCGTCTGAGACGAACATCTTGGCGTGGATGAAGCCCGGCGTATATTCAAAAATCCGTACTCCGGCGCGCAGTAACTGCGGATAGTGGGAGCGGGTGACCATGTGAACATACCATTTGTCGGGGATGTGCGGGGTGATGATGCGGACATCGATGCCGCTCTGGGCAGCCAGACAGAGGGCGGTGACCATCTCGTTGTCCAGAATGAGGTAGGGCGTGGTGATATAGACATAGCTGCGGGCATTGTTGAGAATTTGCAGATAGACATTCTCGGCAACATACAGCGAATCCAGTGGGCTGTCACCGTAAGGCTGGACAAAACCCGAGCAGTCGTACCGAACGGTGGGCAGAAAATCCGAGAGAGAAAGCTGCTCCCGGCAGGTGAACTGCCACAGCTCCAAAAACATCTCGGTCAAGCTCTGGACGGCTTCTCCGCGCAGCATAACTGCGCTGTCCTTCCAGTGGCCGAAGCGTTCCCGGGCATTGATATATTCGTCGGCGAGGTTGATGCCGCCGGTGAAGCCGACATTTCCGTCGATGACGCAGATTTTTCGGTGGTCGCGGTAGTTGGTGGCGGCGCTCAGACGGGGATGAAAGGGGTTAAAGACTCCGACCTGAAAGCCTTTTTTGCGCAGGTAGTCCCCGTACAGCGAGGGAAGGGTCGCCACACAGCCGACATCATCGTAGAGGATGCGGATTTGGACGCCGTGCTTGCGGCGATTCTCTAAGATTTTCAGGATGCTGTCCCACATTTTCCCGGGCTGGATGATGAAATATTCCAGCAGGATAAAGCGCTTGGCTCCCCGAAGCTCTTGAAGCAGCCGCTGGTAGAAGGCCTCGCCGATGGGGAAATATTCTGCCTGTGTGTTTTGGTAGAGCTCAAAGCCGGAAGCATTGTAGATATAATCCGCCTGCCGCGCCAAAGCAGGGTGGTCCCGACGCAGGAGGTTTAGCGTTTGTTCGCTCTGCACCTTGTCTTGCAGGGGGTCGCCGTGGTCGATGTGAAGCAGCGACTGGGTGTAGCTTTCAATCTGCTGTGCCATGCGGCGGCTGTTGGCCTTGCGCCCGAACATCAGGTAGAAGATGCCGCCGACCAGAGGAACCGCCATTACCAGAATAATCCACGAAATCTTGTAGGAGGGGTTGTCCTCGCGGGGCAGGATGCATAGCACCATCAAAAAGCTGATGACGGTGAAGGCGACGCTAATCCAATATTTCATGGTGCCCAGACGCACCAGAATGAACAGCAACAAAAATAGCTGAATCAGGATGAGGACGCCGATGATGAACAGACGACTGGTGAGGATTTTTGCCAGCCGTTTTTTTCCGGAGCGGCGGGTGGGAGGGCTGTTGGGTTGAATATGTGCCCGCAGAGGGAACACCACCTTTCTGCGTGATGATCAATAGCATTGGCAGACAGGGGAGCGAGTAACGCTCCCTGTCATAAAAAACGAAGGAGGGATTGAAGTTTCCCTCAATCCCTCCTCAACATCAAAAATGTTTTTTATTTTTTGGTAGAGTTTATTCCAAACCGTTGGGGTTCTTGGAGATAAAGTTCCAGCTGCTCTGGCACATATCTTCGATGGTGCGGGTGGCTTCCCAGCCCAGCAGCTCCTTTGCCTTGGAGGCGTCGGCGTAGCAGGAAGCAATATCGCCCGGACGGCGTTCGACGATTCGATATGCAATCGGGTGTCCGCAGGCCTTTTCAAAGGCATGGACGATTTGCAGAACGCTGGTGCCGTTTCCGGTGCCGAGGTTGATGGCCTCCACGCCGGTGTGGGCCAAGCTGTAGTCGATGGCCTTCAGGTGGCCCAGAGCCAAATCGACGACATGGATGTAGTCGCGGACGCCGGTGCCGTCAACGGTGTCATAGTCATCGCCAAAGACACTCAGACATTCGAGCTTGCCGATGGCAACCTGAGAGATGTAAGGAAGCAGGTTGTTCGGGATGCCGTTCGGGTCCTCGCCAATCAGGCCGCTTTCGTGTGCGCCGATTGGGTTAAAGTAGCGCAGGAGGACAACGCTCCAATCCTGGTCAGCAACATACAGGTCGGAGAGAATCTGCTCAATCATGACCTTGGTGTAGCCGTAAGGGTTGGTGGCAGAGGTGGGCATTCCCTCCTTGAACGGAACGGGGTTGTTCATGCCGTAAACGGTGGCAGAGGAGGAAAAGACAATCTTCTTGCAGCCGTGCTCGCGCATACTCTGGCAGAGCAGAAGGGTGCCGGTGATGTTGTTGTGGTAATATTCCAATGGTTTGCGAACAGATTCGCCTACTGCTTTGAATCCGGCAAAGTGGATGACGGCCTCAATCGGCTGCTCCTCAAAGATGCGGTCCAGAGCAGGCTTGTCCAGCAGGTCTGCCTGATAGAAAACAGGGCGGACTCCGGTAATCGTTTCGATGCGGTTGAGAACCTCCGGCTTCGAGTTGGAGAAGTTATCGACGATGACGACCTCACGGCCTGCCTTAATCAGTTCGACAACGGTGTGACTGCCAATAAATCCGGTGCCTCCGGTGACTAAAATTGCCATAATGACACACTCCTTTGCGTGATTCAAACAGATGATAGAGCCTTCTGGTTACAGTATACCCCCTTGACAACTTAGTGTCAATGATGGATTTTGCCTCTGTTAGCGAGATTGCCGACGGTGCGCCAGATACTGGTTTTGCTTGCGACTCCACTGGCGCAGGGTGTCCAGATGGGAGCGGTCAATCTGGAAAAACTTGACCACAAAATCCTGCCCGATTCCGTTGGAGGAAGGGTGGCTGCGGCTGGTGACCTTGATCAAGCGGTCACGGGAGCGGTAGGCCCAGATTTTTTTGTGGTTGCGGTAAAATCCGGGGAGAATCTGCTCGATTGGCTCCCGAAGCTGCTTCTTTAATTCCGGCTCAAACTGCCTGCGCAGGCTGCCGGCATCGGTGATGTTGGTGAAGGTGCGCTCGAGCAGCAGTTGACCCTCCTCCAGCTGTGTCGATGCCTTGGTGCGGCGCACGGTGAGCAGGCGCAGATTTTTTTGCAGAAATTCCTCTCCGCCCAGCTTTTCAAAGATGACGGCGGCATTGACTGCATCCGAGAGTGCGGAATGATACTGTCCGTATGGGGTCAGGCGCAGAGCGGACAGCGCACTGCTGAGTGCGGTCTGCTGACCGCTGTTGAGATAGGCGCGGTCGAACAGCGCCTGAAGGTCGTGCAGGACAAGGCTGTCTCCGCCGGGGATGTGGAAGTACAGCAGGTTGGACAGCAGAACTGCCCGGTCGCAGTTTCCCCAAAAGGCGATTTTCTGCTCGCCGCCGCTCCACAGACAAAATTCCTGCCAGACGCTGGGAAAGGTCTGCTGGCCGCGCAGCTTCTGTTCGGTGATGCCGGTCAGCTCGGTGACCTTCGGCATGATGGTGTGGTGGACGGTGGGAGCAATCAGCCGGTCAAAGGTTTTTAAAATCCGGCCGCGGCTGTCCACCATCGCTGCGCCAATCTGGATGATTTCAAATCGGAGCGTTTTGCCTGCAATCAGGTCCTCCGGTGAGACGGCTGCGTAGTTCCATTCCAAATCCATAATAATCACAAGAGATCCCTCCTTCTTTGCAGGTTAGACAGCTGTCCGGGAATGGGTGGGACAGCGCCGATGGGTGGTGATTCTTCTCAAAATCAGCTCTATTATCTCATAGAATCGGGAAAATTTCCAGCCCCTTTCCCGCACAGGTGCGCAAGGGACGGACGGGCTTGTGGAAAAATGGAGCGGAGATTGACAATCTTTCCGCAGAAAGCTACAATAAGAGTGAGAAAAAACAATCGGAATCAAGCAGGCAATCACGGAAGATTTGACCTTGCCGGCAGAAAGGAACTGCGATGAAGCAAGCGTTTACATCGATCTTACTCGGGGCGCTCTGTTTGAGCTTGGGGCTGGGACTGTGTGCCTGCCGGCTCAAATCCAATCAGGAGCAGCCATCGGTTCAAAATCACTCGGAGCTGACCCAGACCGAATCATTCCCGGTCAAGCTGGAGCTGGGGGAAACCCGCCATATTATCTCGTCCCGACCGCGCCGCTTGGCGGTGCTGTCTGCCGATTTGGTGCAGGCTTTGGAGGACATCGGGGCGGCAAGCCTGATTTGCGGAGTTAGCTCCGATGCGCCAAAGGACGCTTCCACCTCGGGGGTAAAGGTGTGCGGAACCGCACTGGCGCCGGAGCTGGAGCAGCTGATTGCGGCAAAGCCGGACTGGGTGCTGGTTTCCTCTCAGATGCGGGAAAGCCAGATTGCAAGCCTTGAGGAGCAGGGAATCACGGTGCTTACCTTTTCCCGTCCCAAAACCTTGGATGAAATTCAGGCCCGCTATCGTCAGCTGTTCACCCTGTGCTACGGGCTGGACGGCAGCGCAAAGGCCACGACCTTTTTGACCTCTTACCAAAGCAAGCTGTCGGACGCGATTCAGCCTGCGGCAGATTATGCAAAGCTGACCGGACGCAAGAGCGCAGTCTATCTGGCACAGCTGGATTATACCATGGCGACCGGCGAGGTGTTCGAGGGAAAGCTGCTGGACCAAATGGGACTGAACAATCTGGGTGAGCTGGGCTCCCGCTGGAATTATCCGGAGATTGAAAAGGAGGAGCTCAAGCCGGACATCCTGTTTTATGACAAGACCCTGACCGCCGAACAGATTGCGGACAGCGAGGTATATGCCCAAAGTCCGGCGGTGCAGAATGGGCGGCTGTACGAGGTCGATTTTTCTGCCATCCGCCTTCAGGGGCTGCCGATGATTGAGGAGCTGGGCAAGATGGCGCGGGCGGCTTATCCGCAGGCCTATGGAAAATAAGAAGATAATGACCAGAAAAAGGTCGTTCTCTCGGTTTCGGGAGGACGGCCTTTTTTGAAAATTTTGGGGGACGTCAGGATTCGTACATTATTTTAAGCCAAACCGCATATACTGGTGAGTGAGATTGATGCAGAGGAGAATGATTGTGAAACAACCCCTTTTTGAAGATGACCGCAAAAACGAGGGCGTGGACTGCGAGTCCTGCCGCCGACTGTATGAGAGCTGCCGTCAATGGATGGAAACGGCCGGAGATGTCGATGACTTTATTTTCTATCAGTCTGACAGCACGGTCAGCCAGCGCTGAGTCCGCCGGCAATCGAAAGGTCTGACACAAAAAAATCCCGGCCCCTGACAGCAGAAGGAAGCTCTGCGGCCAGATGCCGGGATTTTTATTGTGTGTTAGCGGATGTGATTTTCGTGTACAGGAGTGTAGCTGTTCTCCTCTACCCGATAAACGGTATCCACATCCTCGTCAAAGATGCCCGACCGGACAAATTCTTCAATGTCCGAGTCCAGGGAAAACTTGACGCAGGTCCCGCAGGAGGAGCTCAGTTTTCGGGGGACAGGCATGAGCATCGGTTTTTTGTCGGTGCCCTTGAGCTGTCTTTGAAAATTTACTGCTGCAAAATGGGTGAAAAAGGTTGCGATGTAGGTCACTGTTACCATCCTTTTCTTGTGCATTTGTCCCGCGGGTGCTGTGCGCGCCTGCCGAAATCCTATTTGGTCAGGGTCAGGCGGTAGTCGTCGCCGTCCTCGGCAACGCTGACCTTGTAGCCTGCGTTCTGAGCAAAACGGGTGACGTTCTCTTTTGCGGTGCCGTTGTCAACCAAAACCTCGTAGGCAGCTCCGCCTTTGTCGAGGGCTTTTTTGGTCAGCAGCACCGGCTGTGGACAGGAAAGACCGCGAGCATCAATAAGTTCTTTGTTTGCCATGATCTGTTCAGCTCCTTTGTATCGTAGGGTAAAAACTTATGCTTTCTTGGCTTTTGCTGTGTTAACAGCAGCGACAGCCAGCATGACGATCAGACCGATGATAACGGCAACCTTACCTGCGGAGGAAGCGCCGCCTGCGGATTCTGCGTTTGCTGCTGCACCAGCCAGACCAAAGTTGTGGGAGAATGCTGCGCCGACAATGTAGCCCAGAACGGTAATTGCAGAGTCGGTGTTGCCTTCGCCGGTGAGGATGAGCTGACGCAGAGGGCAGCCACCCAGCAGAACAGAGCCGAAGCCGACGATGAGCATACCCATGAAGTTCCACAGATGGTCAGCATGAGCGACCGGCTGACCGGTAAAGCCGAGGTGGAAGTTTCCGGTTACCAGGTTGCCAATCAGAGCTGCGACAATAATTGTAACAAATCCGAGCAGCAATTTCCAGTCCTTAAAGAGAACCAGGTCACGGATACCGGCAACCATGCACATACGGGATTTCTGGCAGAGAGCACCAACAACCAGACCTGCAATCAGAGCAACGATGATTGGAGCGTGCATCGAGCCAGGTCCTTTTTCGCTGAATACGAACAGGGAAGGCACGAGCAGGAAGAGTACGAACAGACCTGCCAGACCGATTGGGAAGGTCAGTGCCTCGGAGGTTGTCAGCTTGTAGGTGCGTTTGAGGGTGAAGCCTTTGTTCAGGAAGAAGATGCCGACCAGGATTCCGACAGTAAAACCGGCCAGAGCTACCAGAGCATTGAGGTCACCGCCGCCCAGACGCAGTACCATTCTCAGAGGGCAGCCCAGAAATACCAGAGCGCCAATCATGACGAATGCACCGAGGAAGAAGCGGGTGACAGGAGCGGAACCGCCCTTTGGAGAGAATTCTTTGCTGACCATTGCCATTGCCAAAGCACCGCCAACAAGACCAACAATCTCCGGACGGAAGTACTGAACTACTGCTGCGGAGTGCAGCTTGGTTGCACCTGCGATGTCGCGCAGGAAGCAGGCGATACAGAAGCCCATGTTTTTTGGGTTGCCCAGTGCGACCAGAACCACCGCGATCAGGCCGATTACCGCGCCGGTGGTAATGATGCCGGCATAGGATTTTTTGTCGTTCATCAAACACATCTCACTTTCTATAAAGTATGATTTTGTGTTGCGGCGCATCCTGTCGGTTAGCGTCGCATTCTACTGAAATAAGTGTATACCAATGGAAAGAAAAAAAGAAATTGTTTTTCTCTATCACATTCCGTAAACCGATAGATGTTATAAATAAAGCTGGAAGTATACCCCAGAGGTGATATAATAAGAACAGAATGAGACGGTCTGTCCGCAAAGCGCCGTCGGGAGCAAAGAGAAAAGAGGTACAATTTATGAAGCGCGTATATCTGGACAACGGAAGCACATCCTACCCAAAGGCGCCGGGAGTGGGAGAGGCGGTCAGAACTTTTATTGAAGAGATTGGAACCAATGTAAACCGCGGCGGCTATGAGGCGGCTTATGCAGCAGAGGATGTCATCATCGAAACTCGGGAAAAGCTCTGCAAGCTCTTCAACTTTGATAAACTCAGAAATGTCATCTTCACCCCGAGCATTACCTATTCGCTCAACTATGTCATCAAAGGATATCTGCGTCCCGGCGACCATGTGCTGGTTTCCTCGATGGAGCACAATGCCATGATGCGCCCGCTGACCCAGATGACCGAGCACGGGGTCAGCTTCGACCGAATCCCATGCAATCGGGACGGCGAGCTGATGGTAGATGCCATCGAGTCGATGATTCGCCCAAACACCAAGGCAATCATGATGCTGCACGCCTCCAATGTGTGCGGAACCCTGATGCCGCTCGAGCAGGTGGGAGAGATCTGCCAGCGCCACGGAATCAAGTTTATTGTCGATGCCGCCCAGACAGCCGGCTCGATTGCAATTGACATGAAGGCCATGCACATCGATGTCCTGACCTTCACCGGACACAAGAGTCTGCTGGGCCCACAGGGTATCGGCGGATTCTTGGTCAGCGACGAGGTCGCAAAGGAGATGATTCCGCTGGTCACCGGCGGAACCGGCAGTGTATCCGACTCGGAGATTCAGCCGGACTTTATGCCGGACAAGTTTGAATCGGGCACTCAGAACATTCCGGGCATCTATGGCCTGCACGCTGCTCTGAGCTATCTGGAAAAAACCGGTATCGAGAACATCCACGCGCACGAGATGGAACTGTGCGGGGCATTTATAGAAAAAATCGATGGGCTCAACAACCCGAACATCCGTTTGGTCGGAACCCGCAAGATGGACCAGCGCGGCCCGGTCGTCTCTTTGGACTTTATCGGGCAGGACAATGCGGAAATCTCCTTCCGACTGGATAGCGAATACGGCATCAGCACCCGCTGTGGGATGCACTGTGCCCCAAATGCCCATAAAACCTTGGAAACCTATCCGCAGGGAACCGTCCGGTTTGCCTTCGGTTTTCGGAATACCATGGAGGATGTGGACTACGCAGTAGACGCAATCCGGGAAATTCTCCAAAAATAAAGATACAATTTGTTAATTTGCAGACATAGTGCCTAGTTCGTTCAAATTAAGACAAAGAATTTGTAACATACAGTAGGTTGAGACAATCGATAGTGTACAAAATGAACAAAAAAAGGAGAATAAAACTTACGATTCGACAGTGGCAAAACCCCTTGAAAAATCCTATGAAATCGGCTATAATAAAGCCAGTGAGATTGGAAATATCTATTACCTGCAAAACAGCTGATAGATAAAGTCGATATTCAAGATTCCGAAAAGGTCGACTGAGCCGTTTCACGGGACAACTCAATAGTTTTTGGATGAGAATCATGGGAGAACTCCTTCCACTGGAAGGGGTGCCGTAGGGAATAAGCAGCCGGCCGCCAAACCTGCTGTAAAAATCTCAGGCCCAGCACTGTGATTTGACAAATCTCTGGAAAGCGCAAGCAACCCACTCAGTGGGCAAAACAGAGCAAAAGGCACGTTGGTTGTTTTTTGCTCTTTTTTTCATACAGCTCGGCTGTAAATACGAAACAGATTGCGGGAGACGGAGATATGAAATTTGTGATTGTAACAAACAATCCAAGAGTACGCGATGAACTTGGACAGGAATTTGAAGTAGACTTTGCGGATATCACCTATCGCGAAGTGCTCTGCAAGGTACGGGACATGGTCTATGCGGGCCACAAGCTGCTGACACATCCGTTGTCCGGCAGCGTTAAGCCAAACGAGACCCCGTACAAATCCATCATGGTCGACAAAAGAGTGACCGGCATGGATGTTCAGGATGCGGCAATCATGGAAAACAGCATCGTGACTGCCGACAAGTTCAGCGTCAAGTTTCCGGAAATGCCGGACAGCGTCAGAGAGGACTTTCAGCTGATTGACACCACTCTGATCAAAAGCGCATTGATGAGCATTCCGGAAATTTTCTAGCGGCTTACATTAAATCTTAACAGGATTTAATTTAAGGAAGATAAAGGGTTTTATATTAACAAGGAGGTGTTCGATTTGAAAAAGTT
>URFD01000021.1 GCA_900547015.1 uncultured Oscillospiraceae bacterium
TTTTGTCATCAGATCCAAAACATTTTATTCATTTTAAGCTTTAAAGCTTCAACTTAATAAATTGCATCCTTTTGCAAATTTGCCAAACTATTTTAGTGAATACTTTATCTTATGAAAATGAAAACAGCAGGACTCCCCTTCGAGCCCTGCTGCTTGTTCCATCACTTTATTTTATTGATTCCTGCCCTCCAGCAGCTCGTCCAGCTGTTCGAAAACCTGACGGCTGCACTCCTCCGAGCAATCCGGGTGCAGCTCCAGCTGCATCCGCGAATCCTGCTCATACGGCGAAAGCATCACCGCACCCACGATGCGGTCTTGCTCGTCGAACACCAGCCAGCAGAAGCGCTGTTCACCCTGCACGCCGAGCATCTCATCCTGACGGCGACGCAGCCACCGGTCAAAATTCTGCCCGATTTCGGCGCAGTCCGGCAGACCGCTACGCTGTCCCTGCTGGGCCATCCCTTCCAGATACTGCACCAGCGCCGGACGCATCTCCGCCGACGGCAGTACCAGCTGAATCCACTCCATCTGCCTATCTCCTGTTCTGTCTGCGGGCAGGCCGCTGCACCGAAACAGCCCGCTCCAAAAAGACAATGCCGTCCAGATGGTCGATCTCGTGGCTCAGGCACTGTGCCAGCTCCGCCTCTCCGGTCAGGGTGATGGGCTGTCCGTTCTCGTCCAGCGCCTCCACCACCACATGAGCCGGACGCACCGTCTGCGCCCAGCGGTCCGGAAAGCTCAGGCAACCCTCATCACAGATCTGTTTGCCGCTGCTGGACACGATTTTCGGATTGACCAGCTTGAGCACACCGCCGCTGAGCTCCCCCATATCGATGACCACCAGCCGCTTGAGCACTCCGACCTGTGGGGCAGCAATCGCCGCTCCGTTGGAGGTGCGGTGCAGCGTCTCCAGCATATCGTCCAGCAGCTGACGAACATGGTCGTCCACCTGCTGAACCTCCCGACATCTCCGCTTGAGAATCGGGTCGTTGTTGATTCGAATTGCCCTCAGTGCCATCTGTGCGGTATCTCCCTTCCGTATCTTCTGTTATGGATTATTCTGCAAATTCCGCGTTCAGCCCGTCCTCGATTTCGCGCATCGCCAGAATGGTGCGCTCCATCAGCTCGTCCAGCTCCCAACCGAGCATCTCGGCTCCCTGTCGGATGACATCGCGGGAACAGCCTGCGGCAAAGCGTTTGTCCTTAAACTTTTTCTTGAGCGAGGAAAGCTCCAAATCCTTGGTGCTCTTGGAGGGGCGCATCAATGCCGCCGCACCAATCAGGCCGCTGAGCTCATCGGTCGCAAACAGCACCTTTTCCATCGTATGCTCCGGCTTGATGTCACAGCAAAGGCCATAGCCATGGCTGACCGCCGCGTGGATGACCTCCGGCTCCAATCCGGCATCCTGCATCAGCTGCTGCTCCCGAATACAATGCTCCTGCGGATACTGCTCGAAATCCAAATCGTGCAGCAGACCGACCACTGCCCAGAAATTTTCCTCCTGCCCGTAGCCCAGCTCCCGGGCAAAATAGCGCATAACCCCTTCCACCGTGCGTCCGTGGCGCAGATGGAACGGATCCTTGTTGTACTGCTTGAGCAGCTCGTATGCCTGCTCGATGGTAAATGCTGTGTTCATGCTTCCTCCATCCTTTCTACATCAGTGCGGTCGGGCGACCGCTTTCTTCATTATAGCCATCTTTCCCCAAAAGTGCAAGTCGCCCGACCAACCCCGTCAGCACCGACGGCAGGGCAGATAGCCGATGGCGCCCATGCGGTTTTGCAGCCAGCGATAGGACAGGGCTTCGTCGTTGTAATCGACGGTCACCTCCCGGCTGTTCCAGTCCAGCTCGACACAGCTCACCCCCGGCAGAGCACCCAGCTGAGCGCGCAGCTGGGTGTAGTCAGGGTTCGGGTGGACGGTGTGAAAGGATGCGCTTTGGTTGCTCATAAAAAAATCACCTCTGCCCTATCATTCCCCGACGGGTGTACCTGCAACAAAGACAACTTCTTCCATCACAGTTGCTTCCTATATTTATATAAAGAAAAAATCCCCCGCAAGATGCAGAGGATTTTTTCCGCCAAAGCATTATTTTCTGCGCTCCTGGATGACCTTGTATGCCTGGATGATGACCGTCGGCAGGAAGGCCAGCAGGTAAATCATGCCGACATTGGCAGCGCTCAGGTCTGCAATCAGGAACAGACCATGGAATGCCGGGATAAACAGGACGGCATTGAGCAGAACCAGCCCGGTCAGAAATGCCAGCACGGAGTATTTGTTCGAACGGAAGCCCAGTCGGAAGATAGAGGCATCCGCTCGGCAGTTAAAGCCGTGGAACAGCCTTGCCAGCGTCAGGGTGGCAAATGCCATGGTGCTTGCCAGCGCCGCTCCGCCGCTGCTCAGTCCGATGTGGTATGCGGTCATGACAAAGGTGCCGATGAGCGCGCCCTGCACCAGCAGACTGAGCATGAAGTCCCGGTTCATGATGGACTCCTTCGGGTCACGCGGCTTCTGGTTGAGCAGGTTTTCCCTTGCAGGCTCCATGCCGATGGCGATGGCCGGCAGCGAGTCGGTCAGCAGGTTGATGAACAACAGGTGGACCGGCTGGAAGGGAATCGGCAGGGCAAACAGCGAGGTGTACAGCACGCTGAGGATGCCGGACATATTGCCGGAGAGCAGGAACTTGATTGCGTTCTTGATGTTGGCATAGACGTTTCTGCCGTTGGTGACCGCCTTGACGATGGTGGCAAAGTTGTCGTCGGTCAGAATCATCGCAGCGGCATCCTTGGAAACCTCGGTGCCGGTGATGCCCATGGCAACGCCGATGTCCGCTTTTTTCAGGGCAGGCGCATCGTTGACGCCGTCGCCGGTCATCGAAACGATTTTGCCCTTGCGTTGCCATGCGCTGACGATGCGAATCTTGTGCTCCGGAGAAACACGGGCATAGACCGAAACGCGCTCGAGCTTTTTGTCCAACTCCTCGTCGCTCATGTTGTCCAGCTCGACACCGCTCAGCGCAATATCGCCCTCCTCAAAGATGCCGATCTGCTTTGCAATCGCGGTCGCAGTCACCTTGTGGTCGCCGGTAATCATCACGGTGCGGATGCCGCCGCGCTTTGCGTCAGCGACCGCCTTCTTGGATTCCTCACGCGGCGGGTCAATCATCGAGATTAAGCCGATGAAGGTGTAGTCGTGCTCGTCCTCCAGCGTCAGCTCCGGGCAGGTCTGGGCATCGGGATATTCCCGGATGGCAAATGCCAGCACACGCAGACCGTTTTCGGACAGCTGGGTGTTGACCTGTGCGATGCGTGCCTTATCCTCCTCGGTGATGGGGCGGGCGCCCTCTCCGGTCATGATTTTGCTGCTGCGGGAAAGCAGGACATCCATCGCACCCTTGGTGCAAAGGGTATAGACCCCGTCGAGCTTGTGCAGGGTGCTCATCAGCTTGCGGTCGGAGTCAAAAGCCAACTCGCCGAGACGGGTGTGCTGCTGTCTGTAAATCGTTTCCTCCAGCCAGAACTTGTGCGCCAGATTGATGAGGGCAACCTCGGTCGGGTCACCGATTTCCTTGCCGTCCACCGAGGTGGAGTCGTTGGCAAGAACAGCGGTCTTGAGCAGCCAGCGGTGCGCCGGGTTTGCAAAGTTCAGCTCCTCGCCGTCGAACAGGCGAAAATCCGCATAGACCTGTTGGGTGGTCATCTTGTTCTGGGTCAGGGTACCGGTCTTGTCCGAGCAGATAACCGAGACCGAGCCCAAGCTCTCCACCGCGTTCAGCTCCTTGATGATGGCATTTTCGCGCGCCATCTTCTGGGTACCCATCGCTAGCACGATGGTGACAATCGAGCTGAGCGCCTCCGGAATCGCCGCGACTGCCAGTGCAACGGCGAACATCAGCGAATCCAGCATCGGCATCTTGCGGTAGAGGCTCAGCCCAAAGACCACCACGCAGATGGCGATGATGGCGATTGCCAGCTTCTGGCTGAAGTTGTCCATGCTCTGCTGAAGCGGGGTCTTTTTCTGCTTAGTCTGGTTCATCAGGGCTGCAATCTTGCCGATTTCGGTCTGCATCCCGGTGCCGGTTACGATAACGGTCGCACGGCCATAGGTGACCAGCGAGCCGGAAAAGACCATGTTCTTCTGGTCGCCCAGCGCCACGCTCGGCGCATCGATGACCTCGCTGTTTTTGTTGACACCCTCCGATTCTCCGGTCAGCGAGCTTTCGTTGACCTGAAGGGAATAGTTGTCGATGATGCGTCCGTCCGCTACCACAAGGTCGCCTGCCTCGAGGATGAGAATATCGCCGGGGACGATTTCGCGGGAAGAAACCTCCACCCTGCGCCCGTCACGCATGACCTTGGCATTCGGCGAGGACAGCGCCTTGAGGCTTTCCAGCGATTTTTCCGCCTTGAAGTGCTGTACGGTACCCAAAATTGCATTCAGGGTGATGACTGCGATGATGACGATGGTGCTTTCTCCGTTGCCCGATACCGCCGAGATGACCGCTGCGGCAATCAGGATGATGACCAGCAGGTCCTTAAACTGTTCGAGAAAAACCACCAGCGCGCTTTTCTTCTTTTCCTCCGCCAGTACATTTTCCCCGTAGGTCTGCCGCTGTTTTTCCACCTGCTGTTGGCTCAGGCCCTCTGCGGTCACCCCAAACTGTTCCATGATTTGTTGTGCAGTGCGGCGAAACATCTGCTCCATTCTAATTCCTCCTTCTAACGTTCAAAGCCAAGCCACCGCCCGGCGGCCATTTTTTGCCAAAATGCGGATATAACAAAAAAGACCTTCCATCCGGTTTCGATACAAGTATGTACGAAAACCACATGAAAAGTCTTGTTACCAGTCAATTTCTGGCACATACCGCAGAAGATTTTCCGCTCAGGGGAAAAATCAACGAGATTGTTGCGAATATGTCACGAACTACTCCCTTTAAATATGGGCGATGTATTGAATTTAGCATTAGTATACCGTCTGGCTGTGCGATTGTCAAGGGGACAAGTTTGGACAAATTGTGAATTCTTCCCAGCCATGTTCAGCCAAAGCTGTCCGCTCACCATAGACAGAAAGAAACGCCCGCCCAAACCGGACGAGCGTCCCCTTCGGGAATCTATGCGGAAAAAGATGGGAACTGTCTTACTTTACCAGCTCGTAGCCTGCGCCCAGCCAGCCGGAGCCGCCCTCTGCGGCAAGAAGCTCATCGAAAGGATAAGTGCGGCTACAATACATTTTGTATCGATTTTGTCCGCACATTGTTCTAACCTAAATCTGTTTCAGGATAAAAACCGGGATGGGCGGGTTGTTCGGGCGGTTGGCAAACTCGGTGATGAGGACGGTGTACTGTCGGCTGTCGATGGTTCTAAAATATTCCATCAGCGCATCCTTCTCCTCGAAGCCGCTGTCGCCGCCGTAGTAGACGCACAGGCTCATCAGCCCGCCCGGACGCAGCAGACTCAGCCCCTTTTCGACGGCAGGGATGCTGGTGGCAGGGGTGGTGAAGATGGTGTGGTCGCCGCCGGGCAGATAGCCGAAGTTAAAGGTGATGCAGTCCACGCTCTCCGGCTGGGCATAGCGATCGATGTTGCTGTGGCTGTCCAAAACGACTGTGCCAATCTGGTCCAGCCCCTTCTCCTCGAGCAGCGCTCGGGTCGAATCGACCGCCTGCTGCTGGATGTCCATTGCCAGCACCCGTCCCTGCGGGCCGACCAGCTCGCACAAAAAAGCGGTGTCGTGTCCCCGTCCGGCAGTGGCGTCGATGCACAGATTTCCCGGCTGCACCCGTTCTGCGATGATTTTATGGGCAATCCCCAATGTGTTCAGTTTCAAGATAACAAATGCTCCCTTCGTGGTAATGTCCCGTCTATTGTACCACATCCCGCCGCCCGCTCCAAGAGGCTCTTTCCTGCCCGATTACGCTTTTCGGAAGGCTCGGACAGCTGTGGCGCTTTTTGTACCTCATGACCAAATTCCCTGCCGCTTGTGAACATTATAACCATTTCTGTCAGAAAAAACATGGAAAGTGTTCAAATTCAACTGTCGTTTTTGTATAATATATGTAGTTTTCTTCTCGTTAGCTATCAAAATCAGATTGTTAATACAATAACGAAGTTGACAAATCTTCTTTGTCTACATATAATCAAAGTGTTCAATTCATCTGTTTGACCCCTCTGCTCCGCCGTTGGAGCAAAGGAACCCGGTCGGCAGATACTCTGTCAAGTCGCACGGATGCGACGCTCAGCCTTTGTCCGGCTCTTCGGGCAAAGCAGGGCATAACAGCAGAGGTGCAGAAATTGGTGTTGTACGTTGCATCTTTCAAAAAAGTGGGCGTGCCGGACGCTGCGTAATTTCTGTGCCTGTGCTTTTTTTTATGCCTTATTTTATTTAAAGGAGTGCATTTTTATGGAACGTAAGACCCCTTTGTATGACTGTCACGTTGCCCTGGGCGGCAAGATCGTCCCCTTTGCCGGCTACCTGCTACCGGTTCAGTACGGTACCGGTGTTATCGCAGAACACATGGCTGTCAGAAAACAGGCGGGATTGTTCGATGTCTCCCACATGGGCGAAATCGTCCTCACCGGACCGGACGCCCTGAACAATGTCCAGATGCTGCTGACCAACGATTTCAGCGACATGGAGGACGGCCAGATCCGCTACAGCCCGATGTGCAACGACAAGGGCGGCGTTGTGGATGACCTGATTGCCTACCGTCTGCGTCAGGACTGCTACCTGCTGGTTGTCAATGCTGCCAACCACGACAAGGATGCAGCATGGATTTCCTCCCATCTGACCGGCGATGTCCGCTTCGACGACCTGTCCGACGGCGTTGCTCAGATCGCACTTCAGGGCCCGCAGTCTCAGGCAATTCTGGAAAAACTGTGCAACCCTGCTGAGATTCCGGCAAAATACTACACCTTCACCCAGAAGATGGCAGTTGCCGGCTTCGACTGTCTGGTTTCCCGCACCGGCTACACCGGCGAGGACGGCTTCGAGCTATACTGCGCTCCGGCGGATGCAGCAGCTTTGTGGAACGCTCTGCTGGATGCCGGCAAAGAAAACGGACTCATCCCATGCGGTTTGGGTGCGCGCGATACCCTGCGTCTGGAAGCAGGTATGCCGCTGTACGGCCATGAGATGAACGATGAAATCACCCCGAAACAGACCGGCCTGGGGATGTTTGTCAAGATGGACAAGCCGGATTTCATCGGCAAAAAAGCAATGGAGGAGATGGGAGTTCCATCGGTCAAGCGCTGCGGACTGAAGATTACCGGCCGCGGTATCGCCCGTGAAAACTGCCCGGTTTATGTCGGTGACCGCCTCATCGGCCACACCACCTCCGGTACCCACTGCCCATTCCTCGGCGGTGCGTATGCTATGGCAATCGTAGAAAAGGAGCCTGCACCTCTGGGCGCTGCTGTCGAAGTTGAGATTCGCGGCAAACGCGTTGCAGCCGAGGTCGTCAAGGTCCAGTTCTACAAGAGATAGTACTCTGTCAAATCTTTTCGTAACACAAGCTAATCACTACATTTTCAACAATTTCAAGGAGGACTTTATCATGGCAAATCCAACCAATCTTCTTTACGCAAAATCTCACGAGTGGGTACAGGACATGGGCGACGGCAACTTCCGCATCGGTCTGACCGACTATGCTCAGAACGAGCTGGGCGACCTGGTATTCGTAAACCTCCCACAGGAAGGCGACGAGGTTGAGACCGGCGCTGCATTCGGCGATGTAGAGTCCGTAAAAGCTGTTTCCGACGTTTACAGCCCGGTAACCGGCGTTGTTTGCGCAATCAACGAAGAGCTGCTCGACCATCCGGAAATGATCAACCAGGACGCTTACGGCGCTTGGATGATTCAGGTCAACGAAGTTTCCGAAAAAGAAGAACTGCTTGATTCCGCTGCTTACGAAGCACTTCTGAGCGAGGAGGCATAACATGGGCTCCTATGTTCCTTCCACCCTTCAGGAGCGGCAGGAAATGCTCGCCAGCATGGGGCTGACCTCGATTGACCAGCTGTTTGAGCACATCCCCGCTCAGCTCCGGCTCGACCACGAGCTGGACCTGCCCTCCGGCAAATCCGAGCTGGAGGTCAGCCGCCAGATGAACCGCATCGCTTCCCACAGCGTTGTATTCGATTCCATCTTCCGCGGCGCCGGCGCTTATGACCACTACATCCCGGCCATCGTCAAGAGCGTCATCAGCAAAGAGGAATTCCTCACCTGCTACACCCCATATCAGGCTGAAATCAGCCAGGGTGTGCTTCAGTCTATCTTTGAATATCAAACCATGATCTGCGAGCTGACCGGCATGGATGTTTCCAATGCCTCGGTTTATGACGGTGCTACCGCCGCTGCCGAAGCGGTTAATATGTGCTGCGAGCGCAGCAGACAGACCGTTTTCTGCTCCTCTGCCGCTCACCCGGAGACCATCCGCGTCCTCAAAACCTACTGCTGGGCTTCCGGTCACAACTTCGTTCTGGTTCCTTGCCGCGACGGCAAGACCGACCTCGAAGCCATCGCTCCACAGCTGGACAAAAAGACCTCCGCTTGCCTGTACATCCAGAGCCCGAACTTCTACGGACAGATCGAGGAGCTGGACAAGGCTGCCGAGCTGATTCACTCGGTCGGCGCCAAGCTGATTGCAGGCTGCAACCCGATTGCACTCGGTCTGCTCAAGACCCCTGCCGAGCAGGGCGCTGACATCGCAGTGGGCGAGGGTCAGCCTTTGGGTATGCCGCTGTCCTTCGGCGGCCCATACCTCGGCTTCATGGCTGCTACCAGCGCTATGATGAGAAAGCTCCCGGGCAGAATCGTCGGCGAGACCACCGATGTGGACGGCAAGCGTGCTTTCGTGCTGACCCTGCAGGCCAGAGAACAGCACATCCGCCGCGAAAAAGCTTCCAGCAACATCTGCTCCAATCAGGCTCTGTGCGCGATGACCGCTGCGGTTTATCTGGCTGCCATGGGCCCGCAGGGACTGCATCAGGCTGCCAACCTGTGCTATCAGAAGGCACACTATCTGGCAGACCAGCTTTGCTCCATCCCGGGCGTCAGCCTGAAATACACCGGCGCATACTTCCACGAATTTGTCACCGAGCTGCCGCAGGCAGAAAAGGTGCTTTCTGCGCTCGAGCGTGAAGGCATCCTCGGCGGATTGTTGCTGGAGGACGGCATCGTGCTCTGGTGTGCAACCGAGAAGAACAGCAAAGAGGACGTCGACCGTGCAGTCGAAATCGTCAGAAAGGAGCTGCTGTAATGCAACTGTTATTTGAACGCAGCCACTGCGGCAGAGGATGCAGCCTCCTGCCGGCAAGCGATGTGCCCTGCGCGCCGCTGGATGATTCCCTTTGCCGGACACAGGCTCCTCACCTTCCGCAGCTGAGCGAAAATGAACTCAGCCGCCACTACACCGAGCTTGCAGAACAGACCCACGGCGTCAACAACGGCTTCTATCCGCTGGGCTCCTGCACCATGAAATACAATCCGAAAATCAACGAGGAAATCGCGGCTCTGCCGGGCTTCACCAAGATTCATCCTCTCCAGCCGGAAGCAACCGCACAGGGCTGTCTGGAAACTCTGTATCTGGCAGACCGCTACTTCAGCGAAATCACCGGCATGGATGCCATGACCTTCCAGCCGGCTGCCGGCGCTCACGGCGAGCTGACCGGTCTGATGCTCATCAAGGCTTACCACGAAGCACGCGGTGACTTTAACCGCACCAAGATTCTGGTTCCGGACTCGGCACATGGCACCAACCCTGCCTCCGCAACAATGGCAGGCTTCCAGGTCATCAGCATCCCTTCTCTGGAAAACGGCTGTGTTGACACCGAGGCACTCAAGCAGGCTGCCGACGAGCATACCGCAGGCCTGATGCTGACCAACCCGAACACCGTTGGTCTGTTCGATTTGAACATTGCTCAAATCACCGAAATCGTCCACAACGCAGGCGGTCTGTGCTACTACGACGGCGCAAACCTCAATGCCATCATGGGCATCGTCCGTCCGGGCGACATGGGCTTTGATGTGGTTCACCTGAACCTGCACAAGACCTTCTCCACCCCACACGGCGGCGGCGGACCTGGCTCCGGTGCAGTCGGCTGCAAGGAAATCCTCAAGCCGTTCCTGCCGGACCCAATCGTTGTAAAGGACGAAAACGGCTACCGCTTCTCCGGCAACAACCCACAGAGCATCGGCTCGGTCAAAGCCTTCTACGGCAACTTCCTGGTTGTTGTCCGCGCGCTGACCTATGTGCTGACACTCGGCCGCGAGGGTATCCCGGAGGCTTCCACCAATGCAGTGCTCAACTGCAACTACATGATGAACCGCCTGAAGGATGTCTACGATATGGCATTCGACAAGGGCTGTATGCACGAGTTTGTCATGACTCTGGAAAATCTCAAGAAGCAGAAGGACGTTTCTGCGATGGACGTTGCCAAAGCCCTGCTGGACAATGGCATCCATCCACCAACAATGTACTTCCCTCTCATTGTTCACGAGGCACTGATGGTCGAGCCGACCGAGACAGAGCCGCGTGAGGTGCTCGATCACGCAATCGATGTGCTGCACAGCATCTATGAAATTGCACAGGCCGAGCCGGAAAAACTGCACGAAATGCCGCTGCACACTCCGGTTCGCCGTCTGGACGAGGTTGGTGCAGCCAGAAATCCGCGCCTGCGCTTCCAGTTCTAACCGATACTGTTTGAGGGATACGACATGATTACAGAACTTTCTTACTATATTAGCGATTCTTTTAACCCTTACCACAACCTTGCCGTCGAGGAAACCCTCCTCGAATCGGTGCGTCCCGGCCAGATGATTCTCTATCTCTGGCAGAACGAGCGAACTGTGGTCATCGGAAAAAATCAGAATGCTTGGAAGGAATGTCGTTTCCAGCAGCTCGAACAGGACGGCGGGTATCTTGCCCGCCGTCTTTCGGGTGGAGGGGCAGTATTCCACGATTTGGGCAATCTGAATTTCACCTTCCTGATGCCTGCTTCGGACTACGACCTGCCCCGCCAGATGTCGGTCATCCTGCAAGCCGTCCGCGCGCTGGGCATTGACGCTCAGAAGTCCGGACGCAACGATGTCACCGTAGACGGCAAAAAGTTTTCGGGCAACGCCTTCTGTCAGAAGGGCAACAACGCCTACCACCACGGAACCCTGATGCTTCAGGTTGACACCCAGAAGGTTGCCAGCTATCTGAACGTCTCGGAAAAGAAGCTCCGCTCCAAAGGGGTCAGCTCGGTCACCTCGCGGGTGTGCAACCTGTGCGATTTCATGCCGCAGCTCGACCGCGCACAGATGCAGCAGCGACTGCTGACGGCGCTGGGAGAGGTTTACGAACTGGCTCCGCAGCCGTTGGAGGACTCCTTCATCGACCGGGAGCGGGTCGCACAGCTCGAGGAGCGCAACGCCTCTTGGGAGTGGAAGTTCGGCCGCAAGCTGGCCTTCACCTGGGAGCGTGACGAACGCTTTGATTGGGGCGAGGTTCAGCTCCAGCTCCAAATCGACCAAGGCATTATCCAGGATGCGCTCCTGTACTCCGATGCGCTGGATGCCGAATTTCTGACCCCGGTGCGGGAGCATCTGCTTGGCTGCCGCATGGAGCCTGACTCCTTGCAGGAGGCCCTGTCCGCACTGGCAGACACCGACCAGCACCGCCAGATTCTGTCCGACCTGATGAGCCTTTGCTTGCAGCAGAAACCATCTGTTTGATACGAAGGGGATTATTTACTATGAACGAATTTCAACTTATTGTCATCGGCGCTGGCCCCGGCGGCTATGAGGCTGCCATCCGCGCTGCCCAGCTGGGACTTTTCACCGCTCTGATTGAGCGCCGTCAGGTTGGCGGCACCTGCCTGAACCGCGGCTGTATCCCAACCAAGGCGATGCTCCACAGCGCACAGCTCTACCACGAAGCCTCCCGCTTCGACCTGTTTGGTCTGCACACCGAGAACACCTCCTTCGATTGGGCAAAGATTCACCAGCGCAAGGACGAGGTCGTTAGCAAGCTGCGCTCCGGTATCGAGCAGCTTATTAAGGCAAATAAAATAAAATTTTTCAACAATTCGGCTTCCATTTTGTCTGAAAATGAGGTACAATTGGATTGTGACGAAAAAACCGTCCTCACCGCAGACCATATCCTGATTGCCACCGGCTCCACCCCTGCCCGTCCTCCGATTCCCGGACTGGAACTGCCGGGCGTTGTCACCAGCGACGAGCTGCTGGATGACCCGGCTCTGGCACAGCAGGATTCTCTGGCACAGGAAATCCTCATCATCGGCGGCGGTGTCATCGGTGTGGAATTTGCCAGCGTCTTTTCCTCCTTCGGGTGCAAGGTCACCATCGTGGAGGCGCTGGACCGCATCCTGCCTACCATGGACCGCGAGATTTCCCAGAACCTGAACATGATTCTGAAAAAACGCGGAGTCCAGATTCACACCGGTGCGATGGTCGAACGCATTGAACAGCGGGACGGCGGACTGGTCTGCTGCTTTACCGAAAAGGAAAAGCCGCAGGAGGTCAGCTGCCAGCAGGTTCTGGTTGCAATCGGACGCCGCCCCAATACACAGGGACTGTTTGCCGAGGGCTTCTCGGTTGAGTGTGACCGCGGACGCATCGTGACCGATGATCAGTTCCGCACCAGCGTCCCCAGCATCTATGCAATCGGCGACGTCACCGCCAAGATTCAGCTGGCACACATGGCAAGCGCGCAGGGCATCTGTGCGGTACACCTCATCGCCGGCCAGCCTGCGCCGATTGATTTGCGCTATGTTCCCGGCTGCATCTACACCGACCCGGAAATCGCTTCAGTCGGCCTTACCGAGGACGAGGCAAAACAGCAGAACATCGCAATCAAGAAGGGCAAATTCCTGATGTCCGGCAACGGACGCTCGCTGATTGACGAGCAGGAACGCGGCTTCATCAAGGTGCTTGCCGACGCAGAAACCGATGTCGTGCTCGGTGCCCAACTGATGTGTTCCCGCGCCACCGACCTGATTGCAGAGCTTTCCACCGCAATCGCAAACGGCTTGACCGTTGCCCAGATGGCTGCCGTCATCCGCCCGCACCCAACCTTCTGTGAGGGTATCACCGAAGCGGTGGAGGACATCCACGGAATGGCAATCCACCTCGCGCCGAAAAAGCGCTGATTGCTCTTCCCTCTTTTCCCGGAATATCCGGTTCGAGGCATCCCTTCGGACCGTTCGATTTTTTTAAATCTAAGGAGGCTTTTTTGAATGGTAAACGAGACTATGAAATTCATCACACAGTACGACCCAGAAATCGGCAACGCGATCGAAGCTGAGTACGCTCGTCAGAAACGCAACATCGAGCTGATTGCGTCTGAGAATATTGTTTCCGAGGCAGTGATGGCTGCGATGGGAACCGTTCTGACCAACAAATACGCCGAAGGTTTTCCCGGAAAACGCTACTACGGCGGTTGTGAATGTGTTGATGTCGTTGAGAACATCGCCATCGAACGCGCGAAGAAGCTCTTCGGCGCTGACCATGCCTGCGTTCAGCCACACTCCGGCGCCAGCGCAAACCTCGCCGTTTACTTTGCACTCATCAAACCGGGTGACACCGTGCTGGGCCTGAATCTGGCTCACGGTGGTCACCTGACCCACGGCAGCCCGGTCAATCTGTCCGGCTCCTACTACAACTTTATCCCTTACAGCTTGGACGACAGCGAGCGCATCAACTATGACCGCGTTCGCGAGCTGGCTTTGGAGCACAAACCAAAGCTGATCGTTGCTGGCGCTTCGGCTTACCCGAGAGAGATTCGCTTTGACAAATTTGCGGAAATCGCTCACGAGGTCGGCGCATACCTGATGGTTGACATGGCACACATCGCAGGTCTGGTTGCTGCCGGTCTGCACCAGAGCCCGGTTCCGTATGCTGACGTTGTCACCACCACCACCCACAAAACCCTCCGTGGCCCTCGTGGCGGCTTGATTCTGTGCAAGGAAGCACTTGCAAAACAGATCAACAAGGCTGTGTTCCCGGGCACTCAGGGCGGCCCTCTCGAGCATATCATCGCTGCTAAGGCGGTCTGCTTCGGCGAAGCGCTCAAACCGGAATTCAAAGCATATCAGCAGCAGGTCCTCAACAACGCTCAGGCATTTGCCAAAGCGCTGACCGACGAAGGCTTCCGTCTGGTTTCCGGCGGCACTGACAACCACCTCATCCTGATCGACCTCCAGAACATGAACATCACCGGCAAGGAGCTGGAGAAACGTCTGGACGAAGTTTACATCACTGCCAACAAGAACGCAATCCCGAACGACCCACAGAGCCCGTTCATCACCAGCGGTCTGCGTGTCGGCACCCCTGCGGTCACCACCCGTGGCTTCAAGGAAGAGGACATGGTCAAGGTTGCCCACTTCATCAAGCTGGCTGCCACCGACTTCGAGAACTCGGCAGATGCCATCCGTGCCGGTGTTACCGAGCTGTGCAGCAAATACCCAATCTACGAATAATCGAACAAACCGCATCAAAAAAGCCCCTGATACAAAATCAGGGGCTTTTTACTGTCACTGTTTTTCTTTGGTTCTACTGGTTTCTTTTACCTTTGCCTGATAGAGCAAATCCTGAAGTGGAAAGGTAAACTGGATAAAGTCCATCCGCTCCAAAATATCCTTTCTGCCAGGGTCCAGCCGAAGCAAATCTTCCCGACAGGCAGGCAAGCTTCTTTGGCAGGTCAAGGAGGAATAATCGATTGCCGGGTCATCCTCTGACAGCTCTGCCCAGTCAATCACAGCTGTGAGCTCCCCTTTCTCCGGGTCACACAGGATGTTGGTAGCGCCCAAATCCCCATGAACCGTGCATCTTTCCCCCTGTTTTGTCCGGGAAAGATATTCCTCAAACCGGCGGCTAATCTGCCTTTGTTCCTCCTTGTCCATCTGCACAAAAAGATACTGCTGAATCTCCTGATACAGGCTCTCAAAATCCATCGGTTCACCGCACACCAGCAAAAGATGGGTGGTGTGGATTTCCTTGAGCAGATCTGACAGCTGACCTGCCAGTCTTCGACGGTGCTCTGCATAAATTTGAGGGGTCAGGCTTACCCCTCGCAGTAAGCGGTAACAGCAGAACGCTTCGCCAATCGGGTGCTCCAGGTGAGATTCCAGATATTCCGGCACTGCTACCGAAAGAGTCTTTGCCAGTTGTCCGGCAGCCGATATCTCCCTTTTGAGACCTTGTAGCGCAATTTCATTCTTGGGGAATTTGTAAGCAATTCCGCTGCCATCGGTCACAATCAGACCATTGGCTCCTTCTCCAATCCGGCAAAGTCGTTCCGGATTTTCTCCCAGCACCTTCGCACAGCTGTTCAATGTCACAATCTGATGCCTGCTATCCATCGATTCTCCCCCTATTTCCAGCGGAACGGAAGCAGCTCATCGAGTGTAACCGTCCGGTCGTTGAGTCTGACCTGCGCCAGATGGTTGTCGTCGTGCAGCTGGCAGAGAAACTCCCGGCAGCGTCCGCACGGCGGGATGATGGTAACGCTGCCATCCTCCTCCCGGTGGACGGCAACCACCCCCACGATGCGGTTTTCTCCGGCAGTAATCATTGCCGCAGCCGCTGCGTGCTCGGCGCAGAAGCCCATGGAGCAGGGGGTGTCAATGCAGACACCGGTGTAACAATTGCCCCGGTCGGTCAGGATTACCGCCGCTACCGCCCCTGCCTCGCTGGAGAAGGACAGGGAACGCGGACAGCAGACCTGCTCTGCCCGTGCAATCAGTTCGTCCCAGGGAATCATCTGTTCTCCTCCGATTTCATCTTGGCAACGATGCTCTTATTCTTCCACTTGCCGCTTGCATAGTAGATGCCCGAAATCATCAGGCCCAGCACCCAGCCGACTGCGTAGGAGTAGTAGATGCTCTCCTTGCTGAAGAAGTGTGCAATCAGGTAAGCCGCCGGCAGACGAGCCAGCCACAGGGAGATGAAGGAAGAAATCATTGGAACGACCATATCTCCTGCGCCTCGCAGCACGCTGTTGAACATAAAGCTTCCCGCCAGCAGGAAGTAGAACGGCAGCACATCATGCAGGTAGGCAACACCGGCATCGATTACCTCCGGGTTCTGGCTAAACATCCGCATCATGAATCCGCTGGTTGGATACAGCAGGATGCCGACGATGATACAGCAGCCTACCGAAAGAATCATCGAGGTCTTGAGGCCCTCATTGACGCGGTGCTGGTTGCCCGCGCCGATGTTCTGTCCGGTATAGGTGGTCAGTGCGTTGGACAGGCTCTGCACCGGCAGGAAGGCAAAGGTGTCAATCTTGTTGGCGCCGTTGAAGCCTGCCATAAAGTTGGAGCCGTAGCTGTTTACCAGCGACTGCATGAACATGATGCCGACGGAGAACAGCGCCTGCTGGATGCCCGAAGGGATACCCAGCTTCATTGCCTGCCAGAACAGCCGCTTGTCAAAATAGAACTTCTGCGGCTTGATTTGAACGAAGTCGTACCGCTTGTTGATGTAGAATACGCCGAACAGCCAAGAGGCAATCTGCGCGATGATAGTTGCCAGCGCAACACCAGCCACGCCCATCTTGACCACGATGGTCAGCACCAGGTCGAGGACGATATTGATTGCGGTCGCAATCATCAGGAACAGCAGGGAGGTACGGCTGTCGCCCAAGCCCTGCAGGATGCCTGCGTTGATGTTGTAGCCCAGTGTGCCGATGATGCCGATGAAGATGATAATCATGTAGGTCTTGGCCATCTGCAAGGTGCCGTCGTCCGGAACATTCATCGCCCGCAGCATCGGTTCGCTGAAAATAACGCCAATCAGCGAAAGCGGGATGATGGAGACAATCATTGCGGTGTAGATGGTGTTGACCGTCTGGTTGACCTTTTCCAAATCCCGCGCGCCGTAAAACTGCGAAATCATGATGGTCGCTCCGGTGCCCACCCCCATGAACAGCGAACAGAGCATAAAGATGATTGGGAATCCGGTGCCGACCGCTGCCAGCGCCTGGTCACCGATTACATTTCCGACAACGACGCTGTCGACCATGTTGTACAACTGCTGGAAGATGTTGCCCAACAGCAGCGGCAGCGAAAACAGGAAAATATGTTTGGCCGGACTGCCCTGCGTCATATCCCGCATTTTGGTGTTCGC